>DAOVVI010000532.1 GCA_030637245.1 Cyclobacteriaceae bacterium | reverse complement strand
AGTGTATGATACGTTGTACGAAATGTTTTTGCAATCCACAGCTCCATCTCGGAAGTGGTATTGGACTGATCCCCAAACAATCGTAGGTAGTATTAATGGGGCAATCAATACAATTTGTTTGGAATCTGCAATTATTTATTGGCTTACTGGTGAAGAGAAATATGCTAAATTAGCCAGTGACATTATTGTCCAGTGGGTGAATGGTGCATACTATCAAAATCCATATCAGGGGGCGTGCAGAGATGGTTTTTTTGCAGTTCAATCGTTGAGTGATTTAGCTTATTCAACCCTGCCGCTTGCTTTTGATTTTTTGTATGACTACCTGAAAAAAAATGAAGCGCCTCTTGATAAATTTGATAAAGTTTTTGAAAGATTAACTCAAACCCAACTTGAACGTGGGTTTTGGAATAATAACTGGTTTGCAGCACAAAGCCCAACTTACATTTACAGTGCCCTTGCTATATCAGATAAAACAAAACGTGATGAGTATCTGCACTACTTTATGTATGAAGACAAAATAGATGGGAGTTGCGGAAGGCTTTCGCTTAAAACAACATGCGAGCGTTGGCTGACTCCTGATGGGCACTGGAAAGAACCCGGTGGGTACCACAATTTCCCGGTAGGGAATATTCTACGAGCCTCTGTAGCTGCCGAAAAAAACGGATATAACGTATTCACAGAATTTCCCCCACTTTACCGGGCATCTTATGCGATGATGAGATATTTATTCCCAAACCATAAAGTAATGGCATTTGGTGATACACGAAGAGGAGGTATGGACGCTAAACACCTCGAAATAGCCATATCGATGGCGATCAAATATAATGACCCTATTCTGCCAACTCTTGTTACTGTGATGAATAAAATGATGGAGAATGGATATAAAAGAGAGAATTCAGGTTGGTTTGGCCTGTTAAATAACACAGGCGAATTGCCAAAGACTAATAATTCTAAAATTGAACTTCCGAGAACAGGCACCCTGGATTTTGCAAAATGTTTTTACCAACGAAATGGCGTTGACCTGACCAACGGCATGATGTGTTATGTTCAGGGTGCAACTTACAATCATAATCACTGCAACGGAATAGGTATGGAATTGTATGGTCAGGGGATGGTCCTTGGTAATGATCCCGGAATAGGCGGGCACTATGACACCAAAGTTCATATTAATTATTATGCATTATTTGCTGCACACAATACGGTGATTGCGGCCGGAAAATCGGGTCCAACCAGATCATTCAGAGGTGGTGGTGGAAGAAAACCCATGGGAGCATCTGAATTGAATGTGATGGAACCCTTGCCTGACCATGAAGCAGTTAGCCCTTATTGCTCATTTACCTCGGTCAATTACCTTGAACCATCCACGAATACAAATCAGAAAAGAACATTGGCCTTAATTCGTACTTCGGAAAGTACCGGGTATTATGTGGATATTTTTCATTCAGACAATAAAGAAAAGAATGAATACCTGTATCACAATTTAGGAAACAGCGTCCATTTTTTTGACAAAGAAAACAATCCAATTCTGATGTATCAAACTAATGAATTGTCGGAGCATGTCGATGGATATGGGCCGGGATACAAGCTTTTCGAGGACAAACAAACTACTAAAAACTTTGGAGGTGATGTAAAGGCACAATTTTGTCTGAATGTAGAAAATAAGGAAAATATTTTAATGGATATGCATATCGTTGGTGGGTCGGATAGAACATACTTTACAGCCATGGCTCCCAAAAGTTATACAGCGCCCATGGAGTATAAACTTTTACCAAACCCTGTTGCAATTGTTCGTCAAAATGGAGATGCCTGGAAAAATCCCTTTATGGTAGTTTATGAGTCATACACCGGCGAAAATAAAAATTCTATTAATTCTGTTACAGGTTTGTCTGATGGAGAAACAAGTGTTTTAAATGTTGAAAGTGATTATGGTAAACAAACAATTATTCAATCCTTCTCAAAAAAAGCATATCAAAATGGAATGGATTTTTTTGCAGGACATTTTGGTATAATCTCCTGGAACAACAGTGGTCTTTCTTATTTGTATATAGGTGACGGAACAAAAATTTCTTCAGGGAAATATTCCATTGAAACAAAGGACGAAAAGAATATGAATGCAAACATGGAGATTATGAGAGACAAAGTAATTATATCATCAAATCAAGATGCAATTATTGGTTTACCTTTTAGTGATAAAGGAAAAATTATTTTTGAAGCTAATGGAGAAAGAATTGAACTTAAAGCTAAAAAAACTAAAAACAGCTTATGGATGATTGAGATACCACCGGTAATGAATGCAATTCT
>DAOVVI010000314.1 GCA_030637245.1 Cyclobacteriaceae bacterium | reverse complement strand
TTCAATGAGGGGAATGGAAGAGGAAAAACAGGAGAAAAGGAGTACGAAGACGTGAGAAAAAAAAACGAAAAGTGGAAAGTAAAGAATGGAAACTGGGATTGAACTTTTGTCTCCCTCAGTTTTTCCCACTAAAAAAAGGTAAATCCAATTAAACAAAACTATTTTTACTTAGTTATTGAGAATAACTATTTTTATTAATTAAAATCTAAAATCAAATAAAATGGCCCACATAACCCTTGGAGGAAATCCAGTTACCACTGCAGGTGAATTGCCTGAAGTAGGATCGGTTGCACCAGATTTCAAAGTAACAAAAACAGACTTAACTGATACTTCGTTAAATGAATTTCGTGGAAAAAATATTGTATTAAACATTTTTCCAAGCATAGGAACTGGCGTATGTTCAGCATCTGTTCGAAAATTTAATGAGCTTGCCGTTGGGATGAACAACACTGTTGTGGTTTGTATTTCACGAGATTTGCCTTTTGCTCATAATCAATTTTGCGAAGCGGAAGGCATAGAAAATGTAATCCCAACATCGGAGTATAAGGATAATGGATTTTCAGACAATTACCATGTAAAAATGTTAGATGGTAAATTTGAAGGACTATTATCCAGGAGTATAGTAGTTATTGATGCTGAAGGCAAAGTAATCTATACTGAACAAGTACCTGAGATAGGACAAGAACCTGATTATGATAAAGCATTAGCAGCATTATAATAAAATTTCAAAATCATCTTTAAAAACCTGCTCATTTTTTAAGCAGGTTTTTTTATGTCTTCAGCTTGTCTTTAAAGAAAAGGGCAAAGAACACTAAGACCAGTACGGAAAAACCTGCTGGCGCCAACCATATCATTTTCCAATCGTGGAGGTTGTCAGCGATAAGATACATATCTACTATTTTCCCTGATGCTATTGTTCCAATGTAAAATCCCAATCCATAAGTAGCAAAAGTAATTAGTCCCTGGGCGGAACTCCTCAGATTTTCAGGTGCTCTTTTATCCACAAAAATCTGGCCTGTAACAAAGAAAAAATCATAACAGATCCCATGAAGGATAATGCCTAGATAGAACATCCAAACTAATGCCTCATTATTCCCATACGCAAAGAGTAAATATCTAATAATCCAGGCAGCCATTCCGATTAAAATCATCTTTTTTACCCCAAATCGCTTAAAAAAGAACGGCATGACTAACAAAAATATAATTTCTGACATCTGCCCCATAGTCATCTTACCTGCGGCGTTGGTCATCCCATTTTCATTTAAAAATGCATTTGTAAAAGAATAATAAAACATTAACGGTATGCATATTAAAATAGATGATATGATCATTATGGCAAAATCTTTCTCTTTTAAAAGTCGAAACGCATCCAACCCTAAAATCTGAGCAAAAGTTTTCTTTTCCTGATCATTTTTAGGAGGCACGTGAGGCATGGTAAAACTATATAAACCAAGCACGGCTGATAGCGCTGCTGCAATCTTGAAAAATGTCGCTTTATCTTCTATCCCTAAAAAACCAATGGTCAATCCCGCTATGATCCATCCGATAGTACCCAGTACCCTAATGCCTGGGAATTCCTTACCCGGATCCTCTAACTGGCTAAATGACAATGAATTTGAAAGCGCCATTGTTGGCGTGTAGCAAAAAGAGTATGCTAATAGCAAAATATAAAAATTCCCAAACGTCTGAACTTCGGAAATGGCAAAAAGCAATACGGCTCCTATCAGGTGAAGCGCTCCCAGAAGCCGTTCAATAGCAAAATATTTATCCGCAACCATTCCAATGAAAAAAGGAGATATCATTGCGGCTATGGCAAAGGTACTATATGCATGCCCAACTTGCTCTCCATCAAAATTTAATGTTTTCATCAAATAATTACCCATGGTCACATACCAACATCCCCATACAAAATACTGGAGAAACATCATGGATGAAAGCTGAAATCGTACTTTTAGAATCATTAAGAATGGAGTTAGTTAATAAAAATCGTCTATTCGCTGTCGTAGGTCACTAACCTATTTACTACATAATCCTTAAACTTATCTTTTCCCCCTAAAAATGCCAATTCAATTATAAAAGATACCTGGACAATTATCCCTCCCGCTTTCTCAATTAGGTCGCAGGCGGCTCGTGCGGTACCACCTGTTGCAAGCAAATCGTCGTGAAGAAGTATTCGATCCCCGGGAGTGATTGAGTCTTTATGGATTTCCAGGGTATCTTCACCATATTCCAATGAATAAGACTGACTTAAGGTTTCGGCAGGAAGTTTCCCCGGCTTTCTTACCAATACAAATCCGATCCCGAGCTTATTGGCCAGAATTCCACCAAAAATAAAACCCCTTGAGTCAATACCCACTACTTTATCAATATGCAAATCCTTCGAAAAATCATAAAGAGCATCTGCACTCTTTCGAAAACTATCCTGGTCTTTTAGAAGTGTAGTGATATCCCTGAACATAATTCCTTTCTTTGGGAAATCAGGCACATTTCTGATCATATGTTTAAAATATTCTTCCATATATAAAAAATTGCTGTACAATTTGAATCGGCTGAAACAATAATCCTGACGAATATAGATAATTCACTCTAAATCCATGAGATGAATAAAGAAATATTAATTATAGCCCTAACCTGAATATATCAATTTCCAAAGAAGCTCACTCCATTCTTTTGGAAAAAGCACACTTATAAATCCCCTGGGAAAGGACAAGTGCCAGTAGCAGGCTGGTGTCTTCCATACAGTAATACGGAGTGTGAAAATCATCCCACGCAGTGGTTTATATTATGCATTGACAATTTACATAGTTTCTTAATCCTGATACTCATGCTTTCTCTGGCAAAATTTTAATAATTTGTTCGATAGATAAAAGGGCAAGTGATTGAATAAAGATTAAGGAATTGAGAGGATTGATGAATCAACCTATAATCAATCGTTTTTATACCAGCTTGCCTAGTTTATGTTATTGAGAAGATTTATAATTAATATAAAGTTTGCAAGTACCTTGTTGACAGGCTTAAATTCTATCGAATATTCATCATTTGGGCCATACTATCTTTCATTCAATCACTTTTATCAGTTGTAAAATAAAATCCCCAGCCACTACCAAGCTGATCGATTTTCAACAAAATAGTATTATCTCCCTTCTTTAGAGAAACAGTAATATTTTCCTGGTTTGGTTCTGCTTTTCTGGAAGCTTTGTTCAGTAACTCAAGCTTCCCATTTACCCAAAGTTTTATACCATCGTTATTACCGACGCCAATGTTTAGCTTTGTGTCTTTAGAAACACTAATCGTACGGTAAGCATAAGCTACTCCCTCCTCAACTGGCTGGAACTCCTTAACAAAATCAATATACCCCGAACGTTGGTTATTGTATCGTTGCCATTTTACTTTTAGCCTATCTATGCCCGTATAGTTTTTTGTTGTATCGAAAGTTGTTTCAGGTGGATAGATTGTATCAAATCCTTTACGCTCAATATTGTCGAACGGGCCGATTATCCACCAATCAGTTACGAATGAGTTTGTTGATTTTACTTTCTTAATAAATTGCTCAATATCTGCTTTTTCTCTCGATTCGGCCAAAACTTTAATTTGATGCTCTTCAACAATTCTTTGAAATTTTTGAAGAGTAGCCTCAACTTTATCTCCTTCCAGAAATCCATTTCCACCTATAGTATAAAAATACAGTTGGGCGTATAACACAGGTAAGTGTGCCACTTCGATCCGGCTTAATAATCGGGCGTTGTTTGCTGCTGCAAGCTCAGCCTCATCAAACAATACTTCAGCCGCATATATAATTTCAGGTGTTAAAAAATCCATTGTAGCAGGATCGTCATAAATACTGAAATGAATACTATCACGTTTTACTTTCTCGTGCA
>DAOVVI010000548.1 GCA_030637245.1 Cyclobacteriaceae bacterium | reverse complement strand
GATAATATCATAAAATTATTAATTGAAATTCATGAACTGTATAAATAATTTATGAAATCATTTTATAATAAGTTAAATGTAATCATCACAGTATTCTTTGTTTTGGGCATACTGTTTTCAGCATTTAATCTTTACAATTTACCAATAGAGCTTGAAAAGATATCCGGGAGAATTGATCTTACAGTAATTAAAGAGTTATCTCCTGTGTTGAATCAAACAAGTTTCATTGTAGGATTGACGCTTACACTGGGGCTGGGTTCAATAATTTTCGCATTATACTTATTGAATTACAACAAGACGGTCGAGAAAATAATTTACGTTGAAAAAACCGAACCTCAAAAAAAAGATGAGGATAGCAAAGAGGAGCTGGCAAAGAAAGAGGATCTGGCCAAACAAGTGAAAAATATTCAATCTGGCTTAAAAGATATAAAAGACAGAAAATCGAAATACGAAAAGGTATTATCCAGCCTTTGTATGAAGATAGATGTAAGCCAGGGCATTATGTATTCGGTTCAAAAAGAAAAGAACAAACGATACATTGAACTGTTTGCGACTTTTGCATATAACCTTCCGGAAAGCGATAGCGTGAAGTATGAATTTGGTGAAGGACTAGCCGGACAAGTAGCAAAAGAAGGAAAAAAAATCAATATTAAGGATATACCGAAAGGATACATTACGATCATTTCCGGTTTGGGTGCTGCATCACCAAATCATTTGGCGATTTTGCCAATAATGGAAAAAGGTGAAGTGGTATTTGTCGCGGAGATTGCGTCCTTCAATGAAATATCGGAGTCAGATGAAATACTCATCATAGAAGCATTGAAACTTGAGGAAGTGAGCTTGAGAGCAGCAAAGAAGGTAACTTCGGAGAAAAAAGCTGATGATAAAAAAGAGGAAAAAAGTAAGTGATTTGTAAATAAACAAGAAGAATTTAGATGTTTAAGAATATTAGCATAAGAGGTAAACTAACAACCTTGATTCTTTTTCTTGTTGTTGTTACAATTTGTACTTAAGGATACATATCGTATTCCATCAGGAAAAATATGTTGCAGGAGAAGTATCTTCAAAATCTGAGAGCTCTTGCAGATGTAAAGAAAGGTAAAATACAGGCGTTTATTAATTCTGCAAAAACAGATATTGACCTGATCTCAAACCTTGAGGTTTTTCAGTCGGTCAATGAAGAAAAAGAAGATACCGCAATCGAGGCATCAGACTCAATTGTAATGGAATCGAGTAATTTTATAGAAGATGAAACTGTCGATCTGGCCAAAGCAGAAAATACCCTAAATACTATTAAAAATTCCATTGGAGCCGAAAAAATCATCATTTCCGACAAAAACGGAGAAATTATTATCAATACTGACCCCGGAGAAGGTTCCAATATAAGACAGGAAATTAAAGCTACCGATGATTCCATTACTGACGGAGCTCAAAATGGAAAGGTTTTTAGCCAGGTATTTAAATCAGGCGAAGATTTTTTAATCTCCATAGGCGCTCCTATTGGGGACATCAAAACCAGCAATGCATTATGTTTCATAATTTTAAACATTAATTCCATTTATGAAGATCTGGCCCAGGATATGGGATTAGGTGAAACTGTCGAAGTAATAATTGCTCAAAAACACCAGAACATTGCCATATTCTTAAATCCTCTGAAATTTGATGAATCTGCCGCTCTCAATAGGGCAGTTACCATGGAAAGTAAGGAAGGCATAGCCATCCAACAAGCAGTGGAAGGAAATGAAGGAATGGGATATTCTGTTGACTACCGTAATATAGAAACGCTTTCCATTTGGAGCTTTATTCCCGAAATGAATTGGGGGATTGAAGTAAAGGTTGATCAGTCTGAGATTAATCAACAGGCATCGATTGTAGTAAAAAAATTCGCTTTGTGGGGTGGATTGATCCTGGTTTTCGCCATCATGATTTCCTTATTGTTTTCGCAATATTTCATTAACCCATTACTTTCACTCAAAGATTCATTGGTTTCCGTTGCAAAAGGAGTGTTGCCGGATAAAATTGATAAAAAATATAATGATGAGGTGGGCCAAATGGCTGACACCACAGATGATCTGGTACAGGCTCTAAAACGAACTGCTACTTTTGCGGAAAAAATAGGTAAGGGCGATCT
>DAOVVI010000236.1 GCA_030637245.1 Cyclobacteriaceae bacterium | reverse complement strand
GTAGGGAGAGTGATGAGAATCGAGATAGCGGAAATCGTCGACGAAGGAATTATGATGATCAACAGGGGCAAGGCGGTTATAAACCAAGAGGAAATCGCGAAGAATACCAAGATCGGGATAAGGGAGGCTACAGGCAAGGAAATGAGCAAAGTGGAAATCGCGATGGATATTCTCCAAATCGTTATTCCAAGGATCGGGAGGATAATAATGAAAGTAAAAGACCCCGAAGACCCCGAAGAGATTTCAATGAGTAGATGAAAAAAATTCAAAAAAGCCCGCTTTCCTAAACGAAAGCGGGCTTTTTTATGCTTTTAAGGTTATCGATTATTTATCAGTAAATTGAATATGTCTGTTAAGACTTTCTTCTAAGGAGATGATGGTCTCAGTACGCTCAATACCTTCGATTTGCTGGATTTTATCATGAAGTACATCTTTCAGATGATTGGTATCTTTACAATGTAATTTTATAAAGACATTATAATTACCAGTTGTATAGTGGATCTTTACTACTTCAGGAATTAGATTTAATCTTTTAATAACAGCGTCGTATAACGAACTTTTTTCAAGATAAATTCCTAAAAAAGCAGTAATGTCATATCCCATTTTGGAGTAATCCATTCTCAAAGTAGTTCCTTTAACGATTCCAATTTCTTCCATTTTCCTCATTCTGACATGTACAGTACCCCCTGAAACAAATACTTTTTTTGCAACCTCTGTATATGGCATTTTTGCATCTTCCGTGAGTAATGAAAGTATTTTCAGATCCACGTTGTCAATATCATAATTCTTGTTCATCTCTTTCTAATGGATTACAGTTTTTGTAAACATGCAGTCTCAAATATATTAAAAATATAATTAATTAATTGGTTGCATGAATTATTTTCAATAATAATATATTTTCTTTAGTTATGTGTTATTGAATGTAAAGGAGAAGAAACTTTCCTTTTTTTCATTTTTGGGTTTATGTTGTTTATTAGTTCACTTACCGAAAGTGATAAGCCACTTTTTTACAGGGCCGATATTTCACATTTATTTTACTAATTAATTGTTATTACGCAGGTTATTCGATTCACAGTTTAAAGTTTCAGGTCAGGAATATTTTGCTCTTCATACTTTTTCAGATAATTAATAAATCCTCAAATGGCAGTACGGGTTTTTCCAGCTAACATGCAGGTTTCATTAAATCCCTCTGATGATATATATCTTTTATGTATAGCAACATATAACTCATTTTGAATTTCTTCATTTTTTGAATTTTCATGCTGTTAAACCTTGAACTTTTAAGCCCTGAGCGCCGGTAGTTGCATTTATTGTGTAGGAAATATGAACCTTCCATCGGATGTCGCTATTGTCTAAATGGGAAAAATTCTTTGTAAACTTACATTTGATGTTCCGTTACTATCTAACAAATTGATTGAAACTTCGTCTTTTAATGTATCGCTACCTATTTGTTTTTAAAAATAAAATTATATTTTTGCACGATTATTTAGAAATCTTAAAAATATGTACTGGACATTAGAACTGGCTTCATACCTGGAAGATGCTCCGTGGCCTGCCACAAAAGACGAATTAATTGATTTTTCAATACGGTCAGGAGCCCCAATGGAAGTCGTTGAGAATTTGCAAGAGCTGGAGGATGATGGACAGCCTTATGAGAATATAGAAGAAATTTGGCCCGATTACCCAACAAAAGAAGACTTCTTCTTTAATGAGGATGAATATTAGAGAATACTTTTTAAAATCTATTGATGGCGATGTATGTGAGTGCATCGCCTTATTTTTTGTGTTGCATAAGAGCCTCAACAACAAGCAAATCCTCCGGAGTAGTTATTTTTATGTTTTCATAGCTGCCTTCAAAAAGTGATATTTTCAAACCATTTTTTTCAGCAACACTCGCATCGTCAGTAAATTCAATATTGTCTTCGTAGTTTCTATAAGCAGCTTTTATAAGTTCCGTCTGAAATGTTTGAGGTGTTTGAATTAAACGATATTTTGTCCGGTCTATCGATTTAGTATGGTTTTTATCTACAAATCGAAGACTTTCTTTTAGCCGCGCAGATGCAACGGCACAGCCATGAATTCGAGCCAACCTGAAAGATGTACTTATTATTTCCGGTTTAATCAAAGGCCTCACTCCGTCATGAATCGCCACAAGACTATCATTTGTTTTAATAGCATCCAAGCCATTTTTTACAGATTGAAACCTGGAGATTCCTCCTTCTACAATAGTTATGGAATGATCAAAATTATATTCTATACACAGTTCTTCCCATTTTTTAATTTCTATTTTGGGAAGCACAAGTATGATGGAAAGATTACTGGAATACCTGCTAAATGCTTCAATTGTATGCATTAGAACAGGTTTATTGGCTAAAAGTAAAAACTGCTTGGGTGTTTTACTTTGCATGCGAGAACCACTTCCTCCTGCTACAATAATTGCGAACTCTGTCATTTATAAAGAGCTTCGTAGAATGAAGCTTTAAAATAACTTAAATAATCAGCATAGTATCGCCATAGCTGAAAAATCTGTAATTATCTTTTATTGCTGTTTGATAAGCATCCATTACCAACTCATAACCGCCAAAAGCACATGCCATCATCAGCAGTGTGCTCTCGGGCATGTGGAAATTAGTAATTAATGAATTGCAGATTTTGAATTCATAAGGAGGAAAGATAAATTTATCAGTCCAGCCTTCCCGTTCTTTGAGCCTTCCGCTGGCTGACACTGATGATTCGAGTGCCCTCATACTGGTTGTGCCTACAGCACAGACTCTCTTTTTATTATCAAGAGTATTATTTACAATTTCGACGGTTTCACTTGCGACGAAAAAGTTCTCTGAATCCATCTTATGCTTTGTGAGATCTTCAACATCCACCGGTCTGAAGGATCCAAGACCAATATGTAAGGTGATAGGAGTCATGTCGGCTCCGATTATTTCCATTCTTTTCACCAGTTGTTTTGTGAAATGCATTCCGGCAGTTGGAGCGGCTACAGCTCCAATGTTTTTAGCAAAAAGAGTTTGGAATCGCTCTCTGTCTTCCGGTTCAGTTTCACGTTTTATATATTTTGGTAATGGTGTTTCTCCTAAAGTATCAATCAGGTTTCTGAATTCTTCATCAGAACCATCATAGAGAAATCGTATCGTCCGTCCTCTTGAGGTGGTATTATCAATTACTTCAGCGACTAAATCGCCTTCTCCAAAATATAATTTATTTCCAACACGGATCTTTCTGGCCGGATCAACCAGAACATCCCAAAGTCTCGCTTCCTTGTTTAGTTCTCTGAGTAGAAAAACTTCAATCTTTGCGCCAGTTTTTTCTTTATTTCCATAAAGTCTGGCTGGAAAAACTTTTGTATCGTTGATTACAAGCGTGTCGCCTTCATGAAAATAATCGACAATATCTTTAAAGATTTTATGCTCTATTTTCCCAGAATCTCTGTGGATAACCATTAAGCGGGATTCATCCCTGTTTTCGGCCGGATATAAAGCAATGCAGCCAACCGGCAAATCGAACTTGAATTCAGATAGTTTCATATTTAATATTACGGTATTAAATAGTGTTAAATGTGTGCAAAATTAAAAGGCTGCAAATTTAACAATTTGTTTGGTTATTGTTAATATTTAGAGAAGTCTTTTAAATAAATTAGTTGAGTTTTGATATTTATAAGATTGGTATTTGAGAGTTTTAGATTTGCCTGGAATGCGCTAACTCATAATCTGCTTCGCACAATATTGTCATTAACCGGTGTGACTATTGGAATTTTTGCCATTATTGCTGCTCTGACTGTTGTTGATTCACTGAAAGCCAACATAAAAGACAGTTTGTCATTTCTTGCGACGGAGATGCTTTACGTCGAAAAATGGCCGTATATTTTTTCTCCTAATGCACCATGGTGGGAATATCAAAAAAGGCCAATGGTAACGTATAATGAATACAAATATATGCAAGCAAACTTAAAAAATGCCTCTGGGATTTGTGTTTTTGTAGTCAGTGGCGGACGTGTAATTAAAAGGAAAAGCAATAGCATTGGAGGGATTAACCTGATGGGAGTGACTGAAAGTCATTTAGATATTTATGATTCTGAATTAGGGGAAGGTCGTTTTTTTTCCAGTCGAGAGATTGATTATGGAACGAATGTCGCATTGATTGGGCACAAAGTAAAAACCACATTATTCCCGTATGAAGACCCTATTGGAAAAAAGGTAGTCATAAGAGGGCTGAAATATACTGTTATCGGTTTAATGGAAGAAACCGGAGAAACTTTGCTTAATACACCAAGTAATGATGAAAGTGTTTTAATTCCGTTTGGATCATTTAAAAAGCTGTTTTACACAGGGAAAAGGAGAGGGGGTTATGTTTTAATGGCAATTAAAGGTATGGAAAATGATGTGGGATTGATCGAACTTGAAAATGAAATCAGAGGATTAATGCGGAATTTTCGCGGCCTGAGGCCCAAAGATGATGATGATTTTGCCATCAATCGTCCTGAAGCAATAATGAATTCGATACAAGGAGTGTTTGACGTATTGACTATGGCAGGTTGGTTTATTGGTATTTTTTCCATATTGGTTGGCGCCTTTGGCATAGCAAATATCATGTTTGTGACTGTGAGTGAACGGACCGGTGTAATTGGCATTCAAAAGTCCCTCGG
>DAOVVI010000530.1 GCA_030637245.1 Cyclobacteriaceae bacterium | reverse complement strand
GTTTGCCCGCCCATGATGCTTTCTCAATAGCCGTGTGCAAATAAATTCTAGCTAAATCAATATAGATTTCAGACTGCTCTTCACCTCGCATAGAGATAATTTTTTCAACTCTAAGCAATGAGGATTCGGCAGTATAACCTTCAATCAACATATCTGCTAAACTCATCAGAACTTCCTGCTCATCTTTCATGTTTGTCATCAATTTCTGGACAGCAGCTCCCGCAATCATCAATCCTGCTTTTTTCAGATTTTGAATTGCTTTTTTCTCTTTTACAAAAATTTCATCACTGTCGTCACTGCCAAAATCCGGAATGGAAGTTAACTCTTTAGCTACAGCCATAGCCGGTCCCATCAAATCAAGCTCACCTTTCATGGCACGTTTCAAAATCATATCGATGGTCAGTATTCTATTAATTTCATTGGTGCCTTCAAATATTCTGTTGATCCTGGCGTCTCTGTACGCTCTGTCCATCGGTCCTTCAGCAGAGTAGCCCATGCCGCCGTAAATCTGAACACCTTCATCTACAGCATAGTCAAGCGTTTCCGATCCATGAACTTTTAATATTGCACATTCTATAGCGAACTGTTCAGTGGATTTAAGCTTCGCTTCTGCTTCGCTCATACCATTGGAAATCATTGAGTCGTAGGCATCGTCAATATTTTGACCTGCACGGTAATGAGCGGATTCCGAGGCGAAAATTTTGGCAGCTACATCCCCGATTTTATGTTTGATCGCTCCAAAAGAACCGATTGTTTTGCCAAACTGTTTGCGTTCATTGGCATATTTTATTGCATTCGCTAATGCACCTTTGGCGCCGCCAACTGCTCCTGCTCCTAGTTTTATCCTGCCGATATTCAGAATATTCAATGCGATCTTAAATCCATTTTCCCTTTCAGAGAGCATATTTTCAATAGGGACTTTGCAATCATTAAAGAATATCTGCCTGGTAGAAGATCCTTTAATACCCATTTTCTTTTCTTCTTCATTCATTGTGATACCTCCAAAAGCTTTTTCAACAATAAAGGCAGTCAAGTTTTTGTCCTGATCGACTTTGGCAAATACAATTAAAATATCAGCGAAACCTCCGTTGGTGATCCACATTTTCTGGCCATTGAGCAAATAGTGTTTCCCGTCTTCTGTTAGCTTCGCTTTTGTTTTTCCGGAATTAGCATCAGATCCTGAATCTGGTTCTGTCAGACAATAGGAAGCTTTGTATTCTCCTGTGGCAAGCTTAGGAAGGTACTTTGCTTTTTGTTCCTCATTTCCATAATAAAGTATAGGCAAAGTACCAATTCCTGTATGAGCCGTGATGGCGACAGCAAAAGAATATCCTTTTCCAAATTCTTCTGCAATAAGCATGGATGTGTTGAAATCCATGCCAAATCCACCATATTGCTCCGGTACTGCTGTGCCTAATAGCCCCAACTCACCTGCCTTGTCTAATAAACCAGGCATGAGCTCAGGATATTTCATTGAATCAATTTCATCCAATTTGGGATATACCTCGGCGGCGAGGAAATCTTTGCAGGTTTGAGCAATCATTTGTTGCTCTTCAGTCCATTCCTCAGGAATGAATATCTCAGAAGCTTCTGTTTCTCTAATAAGAAATTCACCTCCTTTAATTGCGGTTTTCTGATCAATTTTTTCCATGGTATATTATTTTTAGTTTAATCTTTCATAAATGCCGGCCACTCCCTGGCCACCACCAACACATGCTGTTACGACGCCATATTTTTGATTGCGTCTTTTCATTTCATTGAACAATTGAACGGTAAGTTTGGCTCCTGTACATCCCAGTGGATGTCCTAATGCAATTGCCCCGCCATTTACATTCACTATTTCAGGATTGAGATCCAACTGACCCATAACGCCTAATGCCTGGGCGGCGAATGCCTCGTTAAGTTCTATCTGCTCAATGTCATTTTGCTTTAATCCGGCAAGTTTCAAGGCTTTGGGTAGTGCCGCTACCGGACCTATTCCCATAATTCTTGGCTCAACTCCAGCAACGGCGTAGCTAACCAAACGAGCGATTGGCTCCAGGTTTAACTCTTTTACCATCCGCTCTGACATCACCACGACAAATGATGCGCCATCAGAAGTTTGGGATGAATTTCCGGCTGTAACGGTTCCTCCCTGGGCAAAGACAGGTTTTAATTTTGCCAAAGCTTCTATACTAGTGTCAGCTCTTGGTCCTTCATCGGTATCTACTGTGAATTCTCTCTTTTGTCTTTTGCCATTTTCATCCAAATAAACTTCTTCGACTTTTATTGGAACGATATCATCTTTGAATTTTCCATCCTCAATGGCTTTT
>DAOVVI010000068.1 GCA_030637245.1 Cyclobacteriaceae bacterium | reverse complement strand
AACCGCAGTCAGATGTTCCAACACCTGAAACCAGCATATTACCAGAACGCTTTGGAATAGACATCCCAAATTCGTTGAGCAGTGAATATGGCGCGAGTAATGGAAGAACGGCAGCTATTGATACGCTGAAAGGCAATGAAATTTATCAACATTTGAATGTGTTTATTAATGTTGGCGAGGGAGCCGCAGAAATCGTAGGAGATATCATACGTAGTATAGGCATCTATCAAATCAATAAGCCTATGAGTCTTTCTTTTGAAGGTGATGAAGACGGTAGAACGAAAAACCTGGTAGTTAAGGAAAATCCATCATTTGATGGCGAAAACTGGGAGTTTATGCTCACTATAACTGATGCATCCTCAGAGTCAGAGCTTGACGGTGGCAAAGGGCTTCAGATTTTCTGGAACCGGTACCCAATCAAAGGAATTGCAATTCTTAAGCCTTATAACATCAACAGGGAAGAGAATTTTGAGGCTGGAGAAGCTATGTTCAGGATTGATTATAGCGAAGCAGGCGAACATGGTTACGAAGGTCATATGATCGTTTCCATTGCCAATTTGCCAATAGTAGATCCATTGGATGATCCGTATTCTATGAATACATTGAAAATGTTTGCGGGTAAAGAGGGAGATATCATCGATGTGTATGGCAACTCAAACCATCCCAATGCCACTTTCTTTGCTGGAAATTCAGGATTCAACTGGGCATTTGTTGCATCCGGTTCTGAAAGCAAGGATATAGCAGTAGCGGAAGTTGGCCTACCTCCAAGCAACCTTGACGAGCCAAGTAGAGAAACGCTATTGGATTATTATTCTATCAAGAATGTATTTACAAGGGAAATAAATGATGTATGGCCAAATATTGATCAGAGTAGTGTGGATGCATATTTATTCAACACCGGAGCGCCAGGGTATTTTTCAGACAACGGATTTGTTTCAGGTGGTGAATCTCCGGGCGAAGAATACAATGATCTTGAGTTTAGATTAAGCCTGATAAGCCCATATAATCCAAAAGAAATTTCAAATCTTAATATCGAATTTAAATAGTAAATCAACCATTGCCACAGGAATGTGAGCAAAGCAACTACCCAAATGGCCGCTTTCATAAGCGGCCATTTTTTTGTTATTTATACTAAGTTGTATTAATACAGGGAAGTTTTGTTCTGAACTTCCAAACTTTATCTTTGCAATAGCATCAATCATATAGTTATATGATAAAATACTTTCTTTTTCTCAGCCTTCTTTTTTTAAGCTTTTACCAGGCAGTATCTCAACAAATTGAGGAAAGACCAAAAATTGGCCTGGTGCTAAGTGGAGGAGGGGCAAAAGGTATAGCGCATATTGGGATAATTCGTGCAATGGAGGAAGCAGGACTTACACCTGATTATGTAACTGGAACGAGTATAGGAAGTATCGTAGGAGGATTGTATTCAATTGGCTATACTGCCGATGATATCGAAAAAGTAGTAGCTCAGATTGATTGGGATGAAATGCTTAGCAATAATATACCTCTGGATGAAATTACTTTTGAAGAAAAGCAGTATTACGGAAGATACATTGGCGAACTCCAGGTCGATGGAATAAAAGTAGGATTACCAAAAGGTTTGATCGAAGGACAGAAGCTTTCAGAGGTATTGTCCAGGCTTACACGATCAGTTCATGATATTGAAAATTTCAATGATTTCCCCATTCCATTTGCCTGTGTGGCTGCTGATATAGCTACCGGTGAACCGGTGGTTTTAAATAAAGGGTCATTACCTGAAGCTATTCGAGCGAGTATGGCCATACCTACAATTTTCACTCCTGTAGAATTAAATGGGCGCCTATTGGTTGATGGAGGTCTTGTTCGAAATTTTCCAGTGGAGGAAGTCAAAGCAATGGGTGCGGATATTGTAATCGGTGTTTTTGTAAGTACTGGATTGCTGGGTAAAGAAGAACTCAACAACCTTCTTTCGTTATTGAGCCAATCTGCATTTGTTACAAGTGCTTTTGATTCAAGAAGACAAAAGAAAATGGTTGATATTTATGTGGAGCCTGATATTAAAGATTATACTCCCGGAAGTTTTAAACAATGGGAGCAAATCCTCGAAAAAGGCAATGAAAAAGGACAGGAATATGTAGAGACTTTCAAAAAGTTGGCAGATTCATTAAAACAAATGGGCCCGCTTAATGTGGTAAATTCATTACCTCTAAAAGACGAATACCTCATTACCAGTATCACCATAGAAGGGAATAAAAAGATTTCATCCAAACTCATCAAAGGTAAGTTGAGGATTGAAGAAGGTTCGATACTTTCAGTTAAGGAAATTGAAAAGCAAATATCTGTTGTTTACGGGACACGATTTTTCGAAAAAGTCACTTATGAGATTATTCGCGATGGACCGAAACATGAGCTTAAGATCAAAGTAAGGGAGACATCGGATGGGAAATTAAAGCTTGCTGTACATTTTGATGGAGAAAATGATATCGGGATAAATGCGAATATTACCTATCGAAATTTGTTATTGCCTCATTCTCGATCCCTTCTTGAATTTGATTTTTCAGAAAGCCCTCGACTTGACCTGAATTTTTTGAAATATATAGGTGAAAAGCAAAATGCCGGAATTATAGTTGGGTTGGATTTTGGCAGCAATGAATTGCCGTTTTTTGAAGATAATATAAATATATCTACACTTGACGCCGATTATACCAATTTATACCTTCAGCTCCAATCTACTAGTTTTCTAAATTTTACATTTGGGGGCAGAGCCCAACTCGAATATACAGAACTCACACCAAAAGTTGGTGAATTGGTCAGACAAATACAAGAGATCAAGAATAGAGATGTAGGTGTTATTTTTTTTATTAAGTATAATAGTTTTGATCGCCAGTTCTACCCTAAAAAAGGGATTGATTTTAAAGTTTCACTTAAAAAAGTATTTGATGTAAAAAACAGGACGACTCAAATCAACGAAGATTCGATATCTACAACAAAAACGACGATCGAGCAGCAATTTGATCCATACGTTGCTATTGAGACCTATTTTACCTACATATTCAAGGTTTCCAATCGATTTTCAATCATCACTAAAAATACAGTGGTTTTGACTACACTTGGTGAACCGGATTTCAATATTACGGATTATTACTTTTTAGGAGGGTTCAACCCAAGATTTAAGCATGTATCGGAGTATTGGGGTGCGACAGATAAAGAGTACATATCGCCAAATTATTTCTATACTAAGTTGGTATTACAGTATGAAATGTTTGATAATTTCTTCATTAGCGGGATAGCAAACTATATGGATGTACAATATCCTATGGAGCTATTTTATGATATTACAGTTGATGATTTTCTAGGAGGAGAACGACGACGAATTGGTTTTGGATTGTCAATAGGCTACAATAGCCCATTGGGTCCAATATCATTTTCATTGGCAAAGGATACTAAAAACACAAAAGTACACACAAATTTCAATGTAGGATTCTGGTTTTAATGACGGTCGATCAGCTTGCTAAAGCTTTTTATATAGCACAACTGATAATATTAAGGATAATCCAATAATTATAGATATCAAAGTAAGCCTCCAAAAAATTTTATCGACGATCCTTTCTATTTCTGATCCCGTTTGTAACACCAGGTCGCTAGACATCCCTTTTATTTCTTCCAAGACAATTGCCCTTTCATTTTTCAGTTCTTCCAATACTGCCTTTCTTTCTGCAATAATTTTTGATATAACTTCTACTCTTTCCTTTCTAATTTCATTTATGAAAGCTTTCCGTTCGCCTATTAAAAATTGAAGGCTTTTTTCACGTTGTTCATCGATGTCTCTCAATGTGGCATCTCTGTTGTATTCAATTACGTCCGGTGTCATTTCTATAACTTTGGTGATTCGATCCATGGAAGTGATCAGCTTATCGATCCTGCTCGTTAATGTGGTATCTTGAAGATAATTCAGAATAGCATAATCTATTTGCCATCTGGCCTGCCTTGGTACAAGGTCTGTGTATAAATTTATTTTATTCGATAATTCCTTTACTTCTTCAGTAATGGTAACAACACTTTTCCCAAGACCAAGATGTTCCTCTCCAAGCCACCTTGCGAAGTCCTCTAGCGTCGATTCCCTGGTAAAATAAAAATCCTGAATAGGATAATGTTCAGCTACCCAATTATCGATTTGAGGCTCCATTAGGTCAAAGTTAGCTATATCGGTCATATCAATCAAGATTGTGTCAAGTTTGGATTCAAAATATCTACTTAACTGTACTGCATCTTTATGAAAAGGACCGAATTTTTCTTTACCTTCTCCTTCTTCAAAAAATATGATTATCTGTTTGGTAAATGGCCAGGCATTGTAAAAGCTGGCAATAGGATCTGGCATGTTGATGGCTTTATTCATTGCTGAGATGCCATAAATTTTCCACATTAGAGCTGCTCTTTTAATTTCCAGGTTATTTGTGCCAAAATAAATTTTATCTGCTTCTTCTTCTAATATGCTTGTATAGTGAATAAAATAATCCGACAGCCTGAGTCTCAATTCAAAATTTGAAATATCAATCTTACTTCTCTTTTTTTTAAACTTTGATAAATTGTCTCTATCCTTCTGTGCTGATACATTTTGAAATGATAGGAAAATTATGAGAATAGAGAGTACAAAACATATTGCTTGGTTGTGTATTGCAGGTGATTTCATCTCAATGAAAAATAAAGAGTAGTCTTATTCAGTCTTTTATTTTATGTTAAATTATTAATTTAAAAACAACCCGCCATACAATTTTGCAAATAAGTATGCGTTTGCGTTAATTATTTCTTTTTTACTAAATTCAAGTAAAATTCAATTGATTAGAGGAAATTAAAATTTATGGAAAAATCAACATTGTATAATTGGTTACTAGACCACCGCCATCCGATTTTTTTAGTGGGATTGCTTTTATTTTTTATCCTTCCGGAGTTACTTGAAAAGGTTTTTTCTGTGACCCTTCAATTTCCTTTATTAATCACGATTTTAATTGTGACCAGTATATTTCTCATTCAAACTTCTCCAAGAGCAAGGTTTCTTACTTATGGGCTGGTAGTTACGTTGCTTGTTTTTATATTCATCTGGAACAATTATAAAGAGTCAAACGATCTGGAAAGAGCAGCCCATCTGGGAAGGGCTGCATATATATTTCTTTTTATATATTTTTCTTTCATCACCTTCTTTCTCTTTAAAGATTTATTACGATCTAAAAAAGTGACTGCTTCGGTAATTATTGGCGCTTTTGCCGGATATTTTATGATCGGGGTAATTACATTTTTTGTTTTCGCTTCTCTTGACAACGCCTATCCGGATACGATAAGTGTGGATATGACAAGTGAAAATGGGATAGAGGATGCATTTTATTACAGTTTCATTACCCTTACTACCATTGGGTATGGAGATTTTGCACCTACTTCAGCACTGGGGCAAAAGATCGCGATATTGGAAGGCCTAATAGGGCAGTTTTACCTTGCTATAGTTATGGCAATTCTAGTGGGAAAATTTTTATCCCATAATCCCGAAGATTAATAATTAAAGCTGGAAGAGTAATCCGAAAGTAAGTACAAGCTGATCGGCATCGCTGATCACATATTTTATTTCTCCAAATCCGGAAAGCTTTCTATCAAAATTAAATTCTGAACCGAAGCCCAGGTTGATCCCTATATCAGAATTGGAAAAGGTTATGTCATTTACTTTTTCTGAAACTGTTGCAAAATTTACTCCAAAAAGAGGATAAACAATCCATGTTTGATCCAGTTCAAAAAAGTAATGTCCATCCACATTTAACGCATTCCATTTTTCAGTAACATCTCCTTTTTGTTTGTTGAAAAAATAATTGAAATGGGGAGTGATCGACCATTGTTTGTAAAATTTTACGTCCCCGCGAAAATTAATTCCAATAGTGTTGATTTGAGAGCCATATCCTAATCCTCCTCCAACACTAAAATCCTGTGCTTTTATCAGGGATGAAGAGAACATGAAAACTGTTATTAAGGCAAACGTGGTTTTTGACATATGATTCGTATTGAAATTAAGGTTCGGATAAAAACGAGAATAATAGAATTTTATGATTTATAAGATTTGTTTGATTGTAATTTTTATAAAAAAGGTAATAAAGTCAGAAGATGGAAGAAACCTCAGCTCTTTCGGATTTGCAATCCGGAAGGAATTGGCGATGAATGTTCTTCATTCGGATTGCGAATCCTAATGAGCTATAAGTTGCAGTAACCCTGAATCCAGAAACCTGAATCCAACACCCGTAACAATACTCAAATCAAACAACAAGTTGTAGGTATGACCTGATCGTACATTTAATTTGTTGGTTTAGCCTTTTTACTTTTTTGGGGCATAGTGCCGAAAACATAATCCCACAGCCTGGTAGAAACTCCAAATGCTGCATATGGATTTGAATAATGATGTGCCTTGTGATGTTTCCAGAGTTTTTTCCATGGTTTGTACATAGGACTTTTCACAACATGCTGGAAATAATGTATGGTGATATAGCAATTATAACCAATCATAAAGCCCGGGAAAAACGCCAAAGAATAAGAGCCCAATAATAAATAAAATAAACCGAAGAAAATTGAAAATAAGACCAGGCCGGGAACAGGAGGCATTGCCAGCCTTTCAGGATCCTTCGGATAAAGATGATGAAATCCGTGTCCTTTATATTGAATATCATAAAGCACATCAGAATTTGACTCGGTATGATATAAAAACCTATGCACAATATATTCAGTCATTGTCCATGTGACAAAACCAGCAATACCTAAAATCAGGATATAATAAGGGAGTATTTCAGTCTTTGTAGTTGCAATCCAGAAAAATACTGTGCTAATCGTCAGCCACAAAACCTGGGGAATCCAAATTGGGGTCCTGGTTATTCGCTCCATAAATGCACTTTCATAAAGTTTGCCGGATAATTCTTTCTGCGGTTTCAGGTGTGTGGGCATCCGAATTTCACCTTTTTTAAATTTGAGATATTGCTCCAGGTTTTCCTTCACGAGTCAAAAAAAATAAAATTTAAATAATAAAAAGCTATAAAAGCAATGGCGAATTTACAAAAGATAATAACAAGCAGATCAATTTTTATTTATAAATAATAGAGTCAGCGCAGTTAATTATTCTTAAAGATTTTATTCTGAAGTCAATTCCTGGTATGCCGTGGAAAGACATCGCCCAATACCATTTCCTTTCCACTCTTCAGCGCCCTTAATTGCAGGTATTTTCATAATATCTTCCTGGCTTTTGCCTGCCTTTATCTCTGTACTAACCGCGTCAAGTAACTTGGAAAGAAAGTTTTGTTTGGCTTTGATATCCGCCATGTCACCTATGATATCATATCCATCTCCGGAATGTCCGAAGATGAAAATTGTATCCTTATCGTATGTTTTTTGGGTGTTTGCCAATACTTCAATCCAATTCTTAATCGAAGCGCCAGCTGACTTATCAATGAAAGGGAATCTCCTGTTAAATATAAGGTCGCCCATATGAACGATATTGGCATTTTCGAAGTGGATAATGGTGTCTCCATCTGGATGCTCCGGTCCAAAGTACTTCATTGTTATGGTT
>DAOVVI010000358.1 GCA_030637245.1 Cyclobacteriaceae bacterium | reverse complement strand
GGCTTCAAGAGAAAACGAATCATTGGGTTAACATTTTTTTTATTAGATACACTTTGCTGTAGGAACTGTATAGAAATAAGCTGTGCAATAAAGCCATAATTATTTTTGTTTTTGATAAGGCAAAAAATCTGCGCATAGTAGCATTACGCAAATGAACTACTAACGCGATCAGGGCCAAAAAGAATAAGGCGAACTGTGCAGGTTATTTCTATACAATTCCTTAGATAACATTTTATATTTTTATGACCTATTCATGAAAAATTGGCGGAAACATGTATGCCTGAATGTTGATGTAAATGCATGCATTGCTTCTAATGCTGTCAGACAGGCCAGCTTCGATTCTAAAAACAACACACCAATTCATTTGGCCGAATATTTATTACCATCCATAATTAAAACAGAAAATGAACACCGGGATTCAATCCCTTTAGCTGATACAAGATCAAATCCTGAATTGAATGATCTGGGATATTTTTCAAAAAACATAAAAATTAAAACGTCAGAAATATTGGAAAATAATTCAGGATCGGAAGTTTTTTTTCAATTTAAGAAATTTTATCACATCAATTTTCGGGAATTAAAAATAGCTGTTGACGACTTTGGGAATTTTAACTATCTTAACCCAGATTTTTAAACTATGCCATATAAAGAGAAAGTAATAGAGAAAAAGTATTTTTCGATCGGCGAGGTAGCCGAAATGCTGGATGTAGCCACTTCACTTATCAGGTTCTGGGAAAGCGAGTTTGATATCATCAAACCTAAAAAGAACAGGAAAGGCAACAGGCAATTTACCAGGGAAGACATCGATAATGTAAAACTTATTTACCATCTCGTAAAAGAAAAAGGATATACCCTCCAAGGCGCTAAAGATCTTCTTAAAGATGGAAATGACGTATTAAAAGAGAAGATCGAGATCATTAACAGCCTCAAAAATGTAAAAAGTTTCCTTCTTGAGATTCGTGCAAAGTTTGCATAATTAACCAATCCATTACATGGATGATGAAAAGATATATCAGGTAGCGCTGAGCATGGTTCCTGGTATAGGTGACATCACAGCCAAAACTCTCGTTAGCTATTGCGGCTCCGCAAAAGAGGTGTTTAAGAAAAACAGAAATCACTTATCAAAAATCCCTGGTATTGGGCAAATAAATGCTGACAAAATTCTTTCCTTTAACGATTTTTCTACTGCCGAGGCTGAAATAAATAAGTGCATTAAACATAAAATTGAAATCTTATTCTTCACAGATAGTTCATATCCAAAAAAACTTAAGCATGCGCCTGATTCACCTAGTGTTTTGTTTTATCGGGGTACAGCAAATTTGAATAATTATAAAACTGTCGCTATCGTCGGCACACGAAAATCAACCGGTTACGGGCGGGAATTCACTGAAAAAATTGTTGAAAAACTTGCTCCCCACAACGCACTTATTGTAAGTGGACTGGCTTATGGTATTGATATAAACGCTCACAAGGCTGCCCTCAAATATGGACTGGATACCATAGGAGTGATGGCAAGCGGGTTAGATATTATCTATCCGGATATGCACCGACGAATTGCCACTGAAATGCTTCACCATGGAGGTTTACTGACGGAATTAGAAATAGGCATGAAACCGGAAGCACACAACTTTCCTTCCAGAAACCGAATAATAGCAGGGATGAGCGACGTAACAATAGTTATAGAAGCTGCTAAAAAAGGCGGCGCACTGATCACTGCGGAAATTGCCAATTCATATAGCAGGGACGTATTTGCTCTTCCCGGAGATATTGGAAAAATGTTTTCTGTGGGCTGCAATAATTTGATAAAAAGCAATAAAGCACATCTGTTGACTTCAATTGAGGATATCGAATACATTATGAATTGGGAATCCCGATCAAATCAGCCCAATTCGGAGGATAAATACTATGATTATTCAAAGCTTACGGATGAAGAAAGAACAGTAATTGAAACATTAAAGCTAACAACAGATGGAATGATTTTGGATGAATTGAGTTGGAAATCCCAAATCCCGCTAAATAAGATTGCTTCCATACTACTAAATATGGAATTTAATGGAGTTGTAAAAACTATACCCGGGAAAAAATACAGACTCAAATAATCCGTTTTATTGGAAAAATCTTGTTAAATGCCAGATTACTATACAATTCTTGGAATTCAACGAACAGCTACGAGTGGGCAAATAAAAGTAGCTTACAGGAGACTGGCATTAAAATATCATCCTGATAAAAATCCTCAAAGTCTGCTTCCGGAAAACAAATTCATAGAAATTGCCGAAGCTTACGAAATACTTTCTGATCCGAAAAAACGGAGTAGATATGATAGTGGTTTGAATCTTGATATTGAGGAAGATTTTGACGAAGATCTCGAAACAAGAAGAAGACCTCCTCCTGCACATTATTACTATAAATACAAACCTGAAAAAACTAAATACAGCAAAAAGAATTATATGTATGCGACAGCAGCTGTGGTTGCTATTATTATAGTTGCCGTTGTCTTCCCGCTTTATCTACTTCAGGTCACGTCAGCAAAATATTTCGATAAAGCAGTTTCATATTATTTTGAGGGAAGATATTATTCGGCCTTGCACAATATTGATCTTTCTATAAAAGAGCTGAGCAGGACAAATGCCAAAGCCTGCGCATTGGCTTCTGTAATATTAGTTCATAAGTTAAATAAATATGATTATGGTCTGAAATATATTAATCGAGGATTAGACTACGGCCCTGGAGATTCCCTTGAATCAGAATTTCATTATCTAAAAGGGATTTGTCTGGCTAAAACTCAAGAACCTCAAGAAGCGCTCTTAGAATTCTACCAGGTAAAAAATTTTAGCAGTACATATGACAGCAGCCTATTTAAATCAGCCGCCATATTAACTTTTAAAACGTCTGATCTCGATAGTGCTGAAGTTCTTCTTGATCAATTGATAACGAGGAATAAAGATCATTTTGCAGCTTTATATATTAAGGGAATTATTTATGAGAAAAGGGCAAATCACCATAAGGCCTATGAATATTTCTCTAATTTAGTTGATAAACCTTTCAACAGGGCTGCTGCTTTTTACCATCTTGCCAGGGCCGAAATTAAACTTAATCTTTCTGATTCAGCGTGTGCTCATCTGCAAATCGCAAGTGAATATAACCTGATGGAAGCCAAGCAACTCATGAATCTATACTGCAAAAAGGAATCAATTTTCATGTCCCCGAATGATTAATTATCATACCCCAGATTTGAAGAAAGCCAACGCTCGATCTCCTCAACCTTCATCCCTTTTCTTAAGGCATAATCTTCAACCTGGTCTTTTTGAATTTTACCTAAACCAAAATACCTTGATTCTTCATGGGAAAAATACCACCCACTTACCGAAGCAGCGGGATTCATTGCATAGTTTTCTGTAAGAGTCACTCCGATCTCCTTTTCAACATCAAGCAAATCAAAAAGCTTTCTTTTTTCCAGATGATCAGGGCATGCAGGATATCCGGGGGCGGGTCTTATTCCTACATATTTCTCTTTGATCAAATCATTGTTAGTCAGATTTTCCGAACGATCAT
>DAOVVI010000301.1 GCA_030637245.1 Cyclobacteriaceae bacterium | reverse complement strand
GGAAAAATAGAAATCTCATAGTTTTGAATATGAATTAGAGCATAGGTTCTTCACGCGAGATCGAAATCATACTGAGGAATTTAATATCATTAGGATCGGAATAATCAAACTGATATAATCCGCTGTTTCCTACCATGATCAAATTGTTGTTATAAGGAATTACATCATAAGCATCAAAATCTCCATAATAAGCCAGTAGATTCTTGGGGATTTTATAAATGTCTGAAGCGTCAAAAACTTTTAGACCGGCGCTTCCTTCGCATATAAACAACGTCCCATTGTCAATTCCCAATCCATGAGGATTAGTCATGGGATGGGATATGAGTAATTTTGGATTTTTAAGATCACTGATGTCGATGACGTCTAGTTGATTCGAAGCGGTATTCCGGCAACCTGTTCCACCACGTAAAGTCACATAGGCGATATCATTTTCTACCACGACAGGATCGCAGCTTACTATGTGTGAAATAGTTGAAAGGTGAACAGGCAAATCCGGATCAGAATTGTCATAAATGATCATACCTGATTGTGTTCCTAAAAATAAATTGTCTTTGTACGGGAAAATAGTTTCTATACCCCAACCGATATTCAGGTTTGCTCCAGGAACAGGATTATCAAGATTAGATATATCAAATACCAGCATATTGCTATTGTCAATACTATATAAATGCTCTTTCATGATTGTGAACCTGGCCATCGAACCGCCTATTCCTGTCTGCATGATAGGAGTGCTTTCCGGAGCAAAACTGGACAAGGCCATGTCTGTAGTAGCAAAACCGCCTCTCAGTGCAAAACCTGTTTCATAATAATAGTAAGAAGGGAAAGAGCCATTGAATTCACTTTCATTTACTTCGATAATTTCTTTTGGCTCCCAATCAACTAAAATACCATTTTCCGGATCGTAATATTGATTTTGCTGGGTAAGAGTCAGGAATATATCCTTAATCCTTTTTGTAAGTGTGACGTTTTCAGGATTTGAAATGTCAATAACAACTAAATCCATATAACTATCAGCAAACAATCTGTCTCCCCGTACGGCCATTTCATAATTACCCGGGATATTAATAAAGCTGATGATTTCCGGTTGTTCTTTATTTTTATTGTTGATCACGTGAATTCCTTTTCCCGGTTCATTGAGTAGAATGTAATTTTGATATAAATAGATCTTGCCGGTATTGGTCACTTCTACTGGGGGCATTATCTCAAATGAAGCCCTTATTTCGTCAGGACTTTGATAAACAGGCTCCATGATAGTATATTTTTGCGTGATTTCTACTTTATCATCACAACCTGTAAGTAGGATGCCTGTTGCTGCAATAAGAATTCCTGCAATTAGAAGGATGGTTCTTGAGGTGTTCTGTTTGTTCATTTTCATGATTTTGATGGTTTGAAAAAATTGTATCACTCATTTGACACTGTGATTTAAAAAATAGTTGGAAATAGCATAACTATAAATTTATAGAGTTTTAACCCGGTTTAGTCATGTGAATTTCAGCTAATCGACCTGGGTGGAATTGTAAGTGATTGGTTTCCTTTCGTGTTAGTGAGGTTTTTGTGCAAAATGCGACGTGGCTACAAATCCTGGCTCTAACCGTTCAGATTAAGATTTTGCAGGCAATGTAATTGCAAGCGATCATTTTCAATGGAAATGGATTAAAGGTCCCCTTCAGTAATCGTAACATAATTCATATATAATTATCCATTGATTACAGAATTCTAATTCTAATGATGTTATTTTTAAAAAAGTAATCAAACAATCTCAATAAATGACATAGCATGAATCTAAAACAATAGGTATATGAGTACGAACAGAAGAACATTTATAAAGCAATCGGGAACCGTAGCCTCTTCAATCATAGCTGCGGCACCGATCATTATTCAGTCATGTACACGGGGCAAAGACGGGCATAAATCCCCTTCGGACAGGATTAATTTGGCTATTATCGGAGCAGGAAATCAGGCAGGGAATGATGTTAATGAATATCTGAAAGATGAACGCGTACAAATTACGGCAGTCTGTGACGTAAACAAAAAAAGCAGCGGATACTGGGATGGGAAGGTTGCCGGAAGGGAGTTTATCAAGGAATTAGTAGAAACTACTTATTCTGAGAAGAATGGAAAGAAATACAGGGGATGCCGGGAATTTAATGATTTTAGAGATGTTTTAGACAGGAGTGATATTGATGCTGTGGCAATTGCTACGCCTGACCACTGGCACAGCATACCGGTATTGATGGCTGCTGCCGAGGGTAAAGACATTTACTGCCAGAAGCCGCTGTCTCTTACCGTGTCTGAAGGTAGGGCCATGAGCAATGCGGTAAAGAAACATAATGTTGTTTTTCAAACGGGCAGTCAGCAGAGGTCTAATTTTAATTTTCGTAGAATATGTGAACTGGTAAGAAATGGCAGGATTGGAGAGTTGCATACTGTAAGATGCGGATTACCATCCGGTACACCCGATTATGGAAGAACAGGACTCAACACTAATCCTATGCCTGTTCCAAAAGGATTTGACTATGATATGTGGCTTGGACCGGCACCAGAGGCAGCTTATATCCCATGTCGCACATTCGTGAATTTTCGATGGGTACTCGACTATTCGGGTGGTCAACTAACAGATTGGGGCGGTCACCATCCGGATATCGCACAATGGGGAATGAATACAGAATATACGGGACCTGTTAAAATTCAACATGCCAAGGCATCATGTTTACTTCATCCGGTTTGGAACACGGCTGCCGAATTTTATTTTGAAAGTATCTATAAGAATGGAGTTAAGTTGATTATTTCCAGCAAAGAAGACTTTCAGGGTGTGAAGTTTGAAGGAACAGAAGGCTCGGTTTGGTCAAACAGAGGAGAGCATGGAGCAAGCTCACCGCAGTTATTGGATACAGTTATTGGAAAAGATGAAATACATCTGTATAAAAGTGATAATCACTACCGGAATTTTATTGACTGTGTTTATTCCCGAAAGGAAACGATAGCCCCGGTAGAAATTGCTCATCGATCTATTACCATAGCACATCTTGGTAATATTGCCATGATGCTTAACCAGGATCTTGAGTGGAATCCAGAAACTGAACAGTTTGTAAATAACGAAAATGCGAATAGAATGCTGCAAAGACCCATGAGAGAACCATGGGATTCCGTATATAAAAAGTATCAGGTTTTACTTTTAATCTGAATGAAAAAAAATTGATGAATTCCCATTGTTCATAATAAAAAACTACTTAATCAAATTTTTTCCTTCTTTCAATTCAATGGTTTTCCCTTTATAATTCCATTCCCGATTCCCTGGTCTGTGGCTCACAGACCAGAACCACTAACACCCTCACAGAACGGAATCTTTTAAAGTCAATAATCTTGCTAATTTTGGAAACAAAAATGTTGTGATCACATGAATCATCGAAATTCAAAGTTGATATTGAATGAAGTATATTTCTGGACTGACACAATCAAGGATTGGAATAACTTGCTTGAACCAACAAAATATAAACAGCTAATCATAAATATGTTGATGCAATTAGTTGCCAAAAAACTGATTCGTGTTTTTGGATTCGTGATCATGCCAAATCATCTACATCTCATTTGGGAAATGCTTGATAAAAATGGGAGAGAAATGCCTCATGCCAGTTTTAATAAAGCGATTGGACATTTGATCATCAATGATTTGAAATTGAATTATCATCGTGTTTTACCATTTTTTAAAGTAGAAAAGAAAGAGCGGCAATACAGATTCTGGCAACGATATCCTTTGGCTATCTTAATGGATGATAGGGTGAAAGTAGAACAAAAGTTGGAATACATCCATTTGAATCCATTGCAGGAAAAATGGAGCCTTGTAAAGAGGCCTGAAGATTATATTTGGTCTTCCGCCAAATTTTACGAAACAGGAAAAGATGACTTTGGTTTTTTAACGCATTACAAGGACCGTTTTTAGGGACTTCATTTCAACCTGTGCGTTACGGGGAGTGAGGATTAACTTGTTTTTGGTCTGT
>DAOVVI010000529.1 GCA_030637245.1 Cyclobacteriaceae bacterium | reverse complement strand
TGGTACGGTAATGGATTCCAAAGAGGTAGTGTTGATTATAACCGGTTACAATAAAGCGAGGGCGCTAAAAGAAGTCGTGGAAAGCGGAGTCAATCACATGTGGACAGTTTCAATGTTGCAATTGCACCAACATGCTATTCTAGCCTGTGACGATGATGCCACAATGGAATTAAAAGTTCAAACAGTAAAATATTTCAAAGAAATCGAAGAGATAAGCCATGGAACTTTTAGCTAATATCAACTAACAAGAATATCCATAAAACAATTAGGCCCTGGTAAAACAGGGCTTTTTTATTCTCGTAAATATTAGTTATAAACAAACCAGGCTGTAGCTTCACAATCTTTATCAGCAATAATTCTTAACCACCTGGCCTGGAAATCATCTTCAAATATGTGATTAATAGTTTTACCAGGTTCAACAGAAATCTCCTTATAAATCATCCATGGCCCATGACCTATTGGGTTTACTTCAATGGTAAACTTGACATTAGTGGATTGGTTATGACTTATTGAAACCTTCTTTTTGTCATAAAATCCAATGAGGTATGGATCAGATGGAACGTTGGCCTCAATGACCTTATTTTTCCATGGGCCACCCTCTCCTACAGGTTTACCCATTTTCCAGAGGTCATCGATGACACCAGCCCAAAGCGCCGCTTTTCCATCTTCCGACTTTACGATGTGCGGATTATCATTTGCTTGTTCCGGATTTATTCCTGTCATAATTAGCATACCACGATAGGAAGCATAGTCATGAATGCGGAAATTGTGAGAAGCAATTGGACGGATCTTTGCAAATCCATCCGCATTTTCAGCAGGTAATTCATAGAAAGTTCCATGACAATTTAACAAATCCCGTTCAGTGGCTACCTCACGACATATTCGCATCTGAGCATTGTTGGTCAGACCATCGAATTTGTTACTTCCCTTTGGCAATCTCCATCTGCGGCCACTATCATCAATAATAAGTACAGATGACTCTTCCACTGAAATTACATTTTCCGGAATAGCAAATTTGTCCTCGATGAATTGTTGAGTCTCCGAATCGTCTTTTTTCACCAGGTTCATTTGACCGTCAAGTTCATAATATCCGGCATCTGATCCATCAGCACTTCGTGCAGAAACACCCAACGCTCTGCGATCATTGCCCAGGCCATAAAGTAACCCGCCCAGAGCTTTATTTTCATCATTCAAAGCCAAACCGTTAAATATTATATCTGGTGTTGAGCTTCTATTATCTTCATCTGTATAGGTAAACTGAACGGTAGCTTTGGTAGAATTATTTGCAAATACCCGAACCCACTCTCCGGACTCACTATCCGAAAATTGTATTCGTGCTGACTGCCCCGGCTTTACTACATCAGACCTTAAAACCGCCCAGTTTCCATCACCAATTTTATCAACTTCAAAGGTAAATTTTACTTCAGATTTGCCATGATTGGAAATCCACGCGATTCGCTTTGGCCAACCGGCAAACAAGAAAGGTTCTGAATATTCATTAGCTTTTATCTCCTCATTTAACCAAACTGCTCCGGAAGCTGTACCCGGGCCAAGATTATCCGGTGTATCGACAGATGTGAACCAAAGGTTAGAGTTTGACTGACCGGGGCCTTCAATACCTCCTTTTACTTTCCTTTTATTTAGAAATTCCTTTTGTGCAGAATCATCACATCCAAATACTAATTGGTCACTCCACCTGGTGAAATCACCAATAACTTTCAGATATGCAGATCTCGGACGAATACCTGCTGAATTTTCACTCGTGAATCCTTGTGGAAATTTCCAAAACATGCCATGCATGGTCATGAGATAATCAGCATTTTCCTTCGTGCCAATATCTCTAATTCGCGGCCACTCGGTATTCCAGCCATGGGCGCCATCATAAGTGTGGCTTGCTTTCGGCAATCTAAAAAAAGACCAGGATCCTTGAGCTCTGACTCCCAAAATTACAGATTTATGATCCCAGCCTGTCGCCCATATAGGATCTGTCTCCGGATTGGCATTCCCATAAATCCCTCCCGGACCGGTCACTTCTACAAATTGGTTTCTTCTCACAATCTGCCACTCTTTTCCATCCCACTCTGCCAATGCTCCAGACTCAATATCAAAATGCTTCAACGCTTCCGGTGTGGTTTCTCCATTATTGGAATAAACAAGTACCCCCTGACCGGAATATAATCCTTTCCCATGTGCCCCGGGAAGCAAAGGGCCAAACTGATGCACTTCACCTTCTTTTCTCAATTTGTTTCCATCAGTAAAAAGAGTACTAATTTCTAATGTATTTACATCCACTTCATAAAAACCTTCTTCCATTGTAGCATAATAG
>DAOVVI010000324.1 GCA_030637245.1 Cyclobacteriaceae bacterium | reverse complement strand
TCAGCTTGTTTTGAAAACCAGCGGAGGAAGTGTCAGAGCTACCATTCCTTCCGGTCTGGGTCTAGATTTGGATTTACGCGGAAACAGAGTGAATACCTCTTTGAGTAATTTCAACGGAGAATCAAAATCAGATCGAGTGAAAGGAACAGTAAACGGCGGAGGTATCCTGGTGCAACTTTCTACCTCTGGCGGTAGCGTAAATTTGGATTATCAATAGTCAATATAAAAGCATTCTTCAAAGCGGCTCAACAAGTCGCTTTTTTTTTATTCAAATTCCATTTCATCAACTTCTTCAAGGGTATCGGGATTCAGCACCTTCAATTTTAGATCATTTCCGTTGACGTAAAAAAACACTAAAGCATTTTGTGTTGTAAATCCTTCGACTGACTTGCTCCATGGTGTTTTTTCCTGCGCATAATATGGAGCGCCTGCGGCGCCATTATTTATTTGCCAGATTTCTCTGGTAAGTTCTAATTTTTCGGCGAAATATTTTTTAGGATAAATTTTAGTCTCCGGCCCGATTTTCGTCCGCGCATAATTATGCTCATCACCGGTTAATAAGGCTTTTGTCTTTTTACTTTTATTCACAATAATATCCAATAATTCATCTCTTCTTTCAATAACCCCTTTTGCCACTCTCTTCCCATCAACAGAAGGCCGATATGCATTTTCACCGCCATACCACATGTCATCTTCTACATGACCCCCATTAGGGAAAAACGGAGTATGCACTGTTACAAAAATATGGTCAATATTTTCATTGCTTTCAAGAGAATTCATCGTGGTTTTGAACCATTCCAATTGATTATCCATGATATAACCATGAATATTTCCACTTGTAAATGTAACGGCTTTAGTAGTGGGGGCATACCAATAATTTGAGTTTAGTACAACCATTGCAATGTTGTCATAGATATAGTAAAATACGCTTTCCTTATAAGACGGGAAATCAATGTCTTTTTCATCAGGGTCGTAGCTGGCACCATCTTCACTTTCCGGGCCGTTAAGTGGATTCACAAATTCCTTTTGAAAAATCGCTTCCGAGGATACTTTGTCATATGGAAAATTGTCGATTTGATAGTTGAAATTTTTTGCAGGGTCGTAAAAGCTTTTAACTACGGCTTCATGATTGCCCATGGCAGGTATTACGGGTATATACCTGGCGAATGGTTCAATAGCCCTTTTCCAATTCGCGTATTCCAATCTTAAGCTATTGGGATTAACGCTATACCCTGTTACCATATCACCGGTAAACTGCATGAATCGAACTTTTTGTTGCAGATTCAATGCCATAATTTTTTTCATGATGTAGGCATTGGTCCCCAGGAGGTTTCTTTCGCCACCTCCATTTCCCGATCTCGAATCACTCGCATAAGAAAAAGAAAACTCCGTCCTGCTGCCTGGAGCGGGAGCGGTTCTGAAAGAGTAAGTTTCGATAAAATTCCCATAGCCTACTTCATATTCGTATTTGGTATCTGGTTCTAATCCCGTAATTTCGATCTCATGATACGTGCCGCTTTTTCCGGAAAACCGTTTTTTATTAGCCCTTATGAATGGTTTCCCCTTTCTATTAGTTTTTAGAAAAATTACAGCGCCTTCATGCGTGAGATTTGTAACGAGAGGGCCTTCGATAATAGAAAGATCAACAACAAAGGGTTTTGTTTCTGCATAAACTTTTCTGCCATAAGCTATTTCATGATATTGACCATCGGTAGCCAGAAAATCTTTTGCATTAAAGTTTACCTTACCATCATACATAATGTTTCTATTCCGGTCAACAACCCTGTATCCAAGAATTCCCTGTCCGGTCCCGGCCCAGTCAATCATATCGAATCGACCTTCCATTTCTTTTATGTTGACTTCTGCTATACCTTCTTTTATTTCGGCTGTTTTGGCAAAAAATACAGGTTGCGGATATTTCGAATCATTCAAAGGAATAAAACCATAATATAGTATGCCAGAGAGTTCTTTTTGTTTAAAATCGAATTGGAGACCTCTCGGAGTACCAATTATATTGTTAGTAAACTGTTCAGGAGAAAAACCAACATTTCCAGGCAATGCATAATACTTGTTTCCCCTCAATTCAAAATAAATGCCCTGCTTATCTGATTTTATATTGGAATGAACTGATGGTATAGCATTTTTTTGGGCAACTATTTCTGAAGATGAAGATATAATAAGTAACAGGAGTAGGTTGGTAAAAAGGTATTTCATGGAATTAAAATGTTTATTTTAACTAAAATTATCTGTCAATCCTGTTTTTCGGAAGATAAAGAATATGGGAAATGCTCTTTCTTTGTTCCTCGTTTTTTTTCAGGTTTATTATCCATATAAAATAAAAGCTTTCCTCCAATCATGATATCTTCATGAGATATCCAGTTTTTTTCATACTGATCTCCATTAAGGTCCACTTTTTCAACATAAATATTTTCATCGCTGTTCTCTGGCGCTTCAATCACAAATGTGTTTCCATTGCTTAGCGTAAGCGTTGCCTTTTTAAATAGCGGCGAACCCAACACATACGAAGGATGCCCAGGCGTAACCGGGTAAAATCCCAAAGCGCTCATTACATACCAGGCAGACATCTGGCCATTGTCTTCATCACCGCAGTACCCGTCGAAAGTGGGTTTATACAAATCGTTCATTATAGATCTCACCAATTTCTGAGTTTGCCATGGTTGACTGGTATAATTGTAGAGATAAGGCATATGTTGAATTGGTTGATTTCCATGGGCATATTGCCCTTTATTTGCGAGAACCATTTCAGTCATTTCATGTATCACCCTACCATAGGAGCCCACCTTAAATTCGGAAGGCGTTGTAAATATCTGATCCAGCTTTTGAATAAATTTTTCATCACCGCCCATGAGATCAATAAGACCCTGAACATCCTGAAAAACTGACCACGTATAGTGCCAGGCATTCCCTTCCGTATATGGTCCTCCCCATTCGATCGGATCAAAAGGGGTGAGCCAACTACCATCAGACTTTCGTCCACGCATAAAATTAGTAGTAGAATCAAACACGTTGCGGTAGTTAAATGGTCTATCCTGAAACTGTGAGATATCATCGGCTAATTCCATTTTTTTAGCCATTTGAAGAATGCAAAAATCATCATAGGCGTATTCTAAGGTTTTGCTCGTTGCTTCCTTAAATTCAGGGTAAGGCACATAGCCATTATTATTGTATTCTTTTATACCATCTCTGCCAGGAGCCCAATGAGGAGCCGTAACAAAAGCATCTTTTTTCATTGCCTGATAGGCCAATTCAACATCAAAATCATCAATACCTTTCAAATAGGCGTCTGCAAATAAGGAAGCGCTATGACTTCCGATCATCACTTTACGATATCCTGGGCTGGGCCAGATCGGCAACCAGCCGCCTTCCTTGTATGAATTAAGAAGACCTTTCATAATGTTGGAATTTCTCTCAGGATACATTATTGTATAAAATGGAAATAATGCCCGAAATACATCCCAATATCCAATATCTGTAAAAAGATATCCTGGTCTGACATTGCCATTGAAAGGGCTGAAATGAACCATTTTCCCCTGGTCATTCAGCTCGTAAAAAACCCTGGGGAATAGCAGCATTCGATAAAGTGAAGAGTAAAACATTTCTCTCTGCTCAGCAGTGGCGCCTTCGATTACAATTTTATTGAGTTCAGTATTCCAGGTCTGAATCAATTTAATTTTTAATTGATCGAAAGTAAATCGTGTAACTTCTCTGTTGAGGTTATTAACAGATTGTGGCATGCTGATAAATGAAGTAGCAATTTTTACGTTTATTTGCTCGTTTTTAAAT
>DAOVVI010000118.1 GCA_030637245.1 Cyclobacteriaceae bacterium | reverse complement strand
GACGAAAATATTTCGGCTGATTGTTATGTACTTTTCAATGAAGAGGATCTTAGTAAGCATTTTATTTTACTCAACCAAACTAAGTTATCCGTAAAAGAAATTCAACAAATATGGAGGGCTATTAAATACATCACAAGGTTTCGTTCTACCGTGTCAAATTCAGCCCTAGAGATTGCACGAAAAGCTGGGTGGGACGACAATGTTATTGAAATAGAGACGCGTGTTACAACTGCTATTGCGGCACTTGAAAGTGCCGGTTATTTAAAACGCGGACAAAATATCCCAAGAATATTTGCTAATAGTATTTTATCGAAGAATGCACAACAAGCGATTGACAAGATAAATGGTTCTTCAAAATTTGATGAAAGGACAAAAATTAATGCAATTCGAATTATCAAAAAATTGTTCTCCACAAAAAGCAGGAAACATTCAAATGATGAAATTGCAGAATCCAGAGTAGATTATATCTCTGATCATTTGGGAATAGTAAAGGAGGAAGTAATAAAGATTATTACGCTGTTGAGGGAAGAAAAAATCCTGGCTGACACCAAGGACTTAACAGCATTTATTAAGCAAAGTGATAATATAAATCGTTCACTATCTATCGTGGAGTCCTTTGCTAAAATTGAAAATTTCCTATTACCGATTTTAGAAGAACAGAAAAAAGTATTTAATCTGAAAGAACTAAACGAAGCTGCTTTAGAACATGGATGTTCAAAAGTCAATCCGGATAAAATTAAGACAATTATTAATTTTTGGGCAATCAAAAATTGGATTAAACGACGTATTCAGGATTATTCAAAAAACCATATCTCAATAATTTGTACAACACCAAAAGAAGATTTAAAGGAAAGACAGAAAAAGAGACATGAGCTTTCAATATTCATTGTCAATTATCTTTTTAAAAAGACGCGAGATGTACAAAGCAATGATAAAACCGAAATCAATGAGGTTTTAGTTGAGTTTTCAATCCATGAATTGAAAGAACACTACGAAAAAGAGTCGATGCTTTTCAAGTATGTCGTTTCGGTTGAAGATATTGAAGATACGCTTTTCTATTTATCCAGAATTGAAGCCATCAAAATTGAAGGAGGTTTTTTAGTTGTTTACAATAGGCTGACTATAGACAGACTTGAGCAGAATAATCAGATTCAATATAAAAATGAAGATTACCAACAGCTCGACCAGTTTTATCAAAATAAAATGCAGCAGATTCATATTGTTGGAGAATATGCCAATAAAATGCTTGAAGATTATGAAGCAGCTTTGAGATTTGTAGAAGATTATTTCCAATTGAATTACGCATCCTTTTTAAGTAAATATTTTCCGGGCAGTCGGAGTGATGATATTAAGAGGAATATTACTCCCAGTAAATTCCGTCAGATGTTTGGTACATTATCTCCTCGTCAACTTGCCATCATCAAAGATGATAAAAATAATATTGTAGTTGCTGCCGGACCGGGAAGTGGAAAAACTAAAGTGTTGGTGCATAAGCTCGCTGCTTTGTACGCGATGGAAGACGTTAAACACGAACAATTATTGATGTTGACTTTTTCCAGAGCGGCCACCTCCGAGTTCAAAAAGAGATTGCTTGAATTGATTGGTAACGCAGCAAATTTCATTGAAATAAAGACCTTTCATTCTTATTGCTTTGACTTGCTGGGCAGAGTGGGGAGTATTGAGAAATCAGACAAAATAATTCAGAGTACTACCGAAAGAATTATTAATGGAGAGGTGGAAATAAATAGAATCACCAAAACCGTATTGGTCATTGATGAGGCACAGGATATGGATGTCTATGAGTTTGGTCTGGTTAAAGCCCTAATGGATAAAAATGAAGAAATGAGGGTGATTGCCGTGGGTGATGATGACCAAAACATTTATACATTTAGAGGCGCAGATTCAAAGTATTTTGAGCAATTTATTCATGGAAAAAATTCGCAAAAGTATGAGTTGGTTGAAAACTACAGGAGCAAAAAGAACCTCGTTGAATTTACTAATAAGTTTGTTGAAAGAATTCATCAACGCTTTAAAACCACTCCAATTGTCCCTATTCAGCAAGATAATGGAGAGATTCGCATTTTCCATTACGAGAGTAAAAATCTTATTGTTCCCTTAGTAAATGATATTCTTAATACAGATTTATCCGGAACAACAGGTGTATTAACAAAATCAAATAATGAGGCCTTTCAGATTACCGGATTGCTTCTCAAAAAGGGAATGCCGGCAAAATTAATACAATCAAATGATGGCTTTAATCTGATTAATCTTTTCGAAATCAGGTCGTTTATTGATGATTTAAAGATTGATGAAAGCACGCCAATAATAAGTGATGAAGCCTGGAATAATGCAAAGAAAGCATTTGCTAATAAACATGACAAAAGTGCCAACTATGACCTATGTAAAAACTTATTGATTGATTTTCAAGAAACTAATCCTAAAATAAAGTACAGATCAGATTTTGAGGTTTTTATAAGAGAATCAAAACTTGAAGATTTTATTTTCCAACAAGGCGAGACAATAAATGTATCTACAATTCATAAAGCAAAAGGGAAGGAGTTTGATAATGTCTTCTTATTGCTTGATGATTTTGATGCAATTTCAGATGATAATATACGGCAAATGTATGTTGCAATGACTCGTGCAAAACAAAATTTGATTATCCATCTAAATGGTAATTATTTTGGCTTTATCGATGTTGAAAATATATTTCGTATTAATGATACAAACACTTATTTATCGCCAAAACATTTAACTTACCAATTAACACATAAGGACATTAACTTAGGATATTTCGGTTTTATTCAACAAAGGATACATGCAATGCAAAGTGGACAAACACTTTCAATAACTGGTAAAGGGCTTGTGAATTCCAATGCTGATTTGATTGTTAAGTTTTCTAAAGATTTTCTTTTAAAAAGAACTTCTTTACAAAAAAAAGGATTTGAGTTGAAGGAATCAAAGGTGAATTTTATCCTTTATTGGAAAATGAAAGAAGCGGGCAAAGAAGTTGAGACAGAAATTAAAATTGTATTACCTGAATTGTATTTTGAAAGGTGAACAATGATTGCCACCCCGTACAACTAAGCACCTTTGTAATTCACACAAGCCGACACACGATTAAAAATTGCAAAAGAGCTTGTCTGTCTGCCAGGTCTTTTTTGCCGACCCTAAAAACTAATTTATTTGAAAACAACAGTGCTTCGATTAAACTGAACAAAGAAAGTAATAGATTTGATAATAAACCGATAATGAATAAAACCCAGCTTACAACAAAGAATTTATAGTTCTGCCACAATTAGTTGTAAACATAAACCCCCAACTACCACAAGCTACACTATGCTAAAGCTGAGGTAGAAAAGAATTCCTCCTGAATCACGATTGAAAGATTTGGCCCGGGTGACATATTTTTTCTTAAGAAGCGATAATTATGTAAAGGGATTATTCAGGCTTTAGCACTCATTAAATGTTGATTTGTAATATTCTAATAATCTGTATTGATATTGGTAACTGCACTAGCCTTTCTCTATTAATAAAAATAGAATTTTAATAGATTTGCAGATCAATGAAGAATGATTTTTTATATAAGGGGCAAAGCCTTAATTTTTTGTCCCGGCCTTAAAAATAATAAAGAGATGGAACGATTAGTTGAGGAATTAAATATACACATGCAAGGCCTTTCTGCGCATGAGATATTAAGGTTTTTTATTGAAGATTATGAGGGAAAATTTGCTTTGGGTAGCAGCCTGGGAGCAGAGGACCAGGTGCTCACAGATATGATTGTCGGAATCGATAAATCCACAAAGATATTTACGCTGGATACAGGAAGGGTTTTTCCTGAAACATATCAAACCCTTGATGACACCAATAAGAAATATGGAATAAATATCGAAGTTTATTTCCCGAATTCAGAAAAGGTAGAGCGAATGGTCAATGAAAAAGGAATCAACCTTTTTTACGATAGCATTGAAAACAGAAAAATGTGTTGCAATGTGCGAAAAATAGAACCCTTGCGCAGAGCCATGACAGATGTGGATGTTTGGGTAACAGGAATACGCAGAGAACAATCAATCACCCGTATTCTGACAGAAGTTGTTGAATATGATCACATCAATGGAAAAATTAAGATAAATCCACTACTCGAATGGACAGAGGATGATCTTTGGAAATACATCAAAGAAAATGACGTCCCCTACAATAAACTACATGACAAAGGATTTCCAAGTATAGGATGTGAGCCCTGCACCAGGGCCATCAAAGAAGGCGATGATATCAGGGCCGGTCGATGGTGGTGGGAAACACCGGAACAAAAAGAATGTGGATTACATAAAAGGAATGGACAAATAAAGCAACCGGCTTAATTTTTTAGTTGCATTTTATTTTTAAATGAAGAATACCTTATAATTCATTGAATTAGGCATTAAATTGTAAAAAATTCCTTTTACAAACTAAATCTAAACAAGTCATTTAATGGACCTAAATCAAATACCAAGGTCACAAATGAAGAACTTTTTGAATAGGCCCTATTCATTTAATGATGACTTGAAATACAATCTTAGGTTGAGCACAGGGATTAGCATTGGTATGTTTTTATTCTACCTGTTCTTTCAACCCCTCGACCTTAAAAATGCTGATTTTAATAATAAACTTGTCATAATTGCCGGCTTTGGATTCATTACATTTTTTATTCTTGGCTTAAACTTGATTTTTCTTCCTTATATATTTCCCAAGTTTTTTCAGACAGGAAAGTGGAACCTAATCCGGGATATCATTCTTAATGCATGGATTTGGATACTCATTTCAACAGCATATACATTTTATGCCAGGTACGTGGGTCTCATTGAAATCACAATTCATTCCATGTTTAAATTACTATTGCTAGGCCTCGCTCCGGTTGCCATCCTTATTGTAGCAAATCAAAATAAGATCTTAAAAAGATACCTACAGAATGCCCTGGAGCTGACTAAGAAATTGGATCTGGAGGAAAAGGAAAAAAATGAGATTGATAGTGAGATCATTATTGAATCCGAAAATAAATCAGAATCGATAAAGGTTGATTTAGACAATTTGCTGCTTATAAAGTCAGCCAACAATTATATTGAGGTTTTTTGGAAAAAAGATAATGAAATCCATAAAAAACTTATCAGAAACACATTAACGAAAATTGAAAATCAACTCAAAACCTATCCGAATTTCATTCGCTGCCACAGAACCTCTCTTGTTAACAAATCATTTATTCTAAAGCTGACACGTGGATCACAGGGACTTCAAATCCGGCTTGCCGGTATGGATGAATTAATTCCGGTCTCCCGGCAATATTCGCTGAAAGTGAAGGAGCAAATCACGGTTTAAAACTGTCTATTGGCCATTGGTGAATGACACTCGCCACAAAATCTGTCAATCAATCCCCCAAAACCTTCATCTGCCACAAATATTTTTTTGATCCATAAGTCATTATTAAATAGCGGCTCAAATTTTTAGCTATGAATGTATTACTTGTATATCCGAAATACCCCGATACGTATTGGAGTTTTAGTCACGCGCTCAAATTCATTTCAAAAAAAGCCGCGTATCCGCCATTGGGATTGATAACTGTCTCCGCGCTCTTGCCCAAAAACTGGAATAGAAAACTGATTGATCTCAATATAGAATCCCTTTATGAACAAGATTTGCTTTGGGCAGATTATGTTATGATCAGCGCCATGTCGGTGCAGTCGAAGTCTGCAAATGAAATCATTGCCAGGTGCAAAAAAATCAATAAGAAAATCATTGCCGGGGGGCCGCTTTTTACGGCCGAACATGAAAACTATTCCATGGTCGATCATTTGATTTTGAATGAGGCGGAAATAACGTTACAGCCATTTTTAGATGACTTGAATAATGGAATTCCAAAAAAAATCTATTCATCAGATAATTTTGCAGATGTGAAGGAAACACCAATTCCGGATTATTCATTGCTG
>DAOVVI010000147.1 GCA_030637245.1 Cyclobacteriaceae bacterium | reverse complement strand
TGCTCAAAATATTTACCTGAATTTTCAACACCTAATCCTGTAGTCGCTAAAATCAATGGAGTATATGCAGCTCTTTTAGCAGTCTCACTCCCTCCAAATCCCAGGTCGTTACTCAATTTGGAGTTTGCATCACCCGGATGACAGGAATTAATGCTAATCTTATGCTTGTATTCATCGGCTAATCCATAGGTTAACATCCGGTCTGCTTGTTTCGATTGTCTATAAGCTAAATCGTTATTATAAGTACGAAATTTAAATTCCGGATCGTCAAGATCCAATCCTCCGGCCCAATAACTTGCGACATTTACTACTCTCGGATTTTGAGAATCTAACAAATGATTTTTAAAAGCCGTGATCATCCAGTAGTAGCCCAATACATTTGTTGCCCATTGCATTTCGATCCCTTCATCGCTTTCAATTCTATTTACAGGGGCCGTTGCAGCATTATTAATTAATACATCAATACTATGATGGACAGATTTGGCAAAATTAAATATGCCGATTTTGTTCGAAAGATCAACACAGGGTATTTGAACATTTGTTTCGGAATTAATTAACCGAAATTCTCTCTTGAGTTCGTGAAGACTTTCTTTATCTCTCCCAACTAAATAAAGATTGTAATTGTGTGCAACTAATCTTTTTGCTATTTCTTTTCCGATAGCGCCATACGCTCCGGTTACAATTGCATTTTTCATTTTAGAATAGTTTTATATCTCAAGATATATTTGTTAAAAAGTAATTTTATAATCAGAGATTTATATTTACAAAAAACCTGAAATGGTGCAAATATTTTGTAATATTAAATGATCTTGATTTTGAAATCTATTTATCTTTCTGAATTATTTACTTCGATTTATAAGATATGCCAGAGATTCAAATAATCATATTGACCACATACAAAAGAAATTTAACTTAGCACCACCAGAATAGAAAAATTATGTCTTTAAAACAATTTATCCAGGATCTTCGAGAGCGAAAAGAGATTGCAAAAAGCGGGGGAGGAGAAAAGGCCATGCAAAAACAAAAGGCCATGGGCAAATTAAATGCCAGACAACGAATCACCTCGATTTTAGACAAAGATTCATTCCAGGAATATGATATGTTTGTTGAGCATGTTGCCAGGGACTTTGATATGGAAAAGAAGGTACTTCATGGTGATGGCGTGATTATAGGAACAGGTACAGTCTATGGCGCTCCCATATGTATTTATGCTCAGGACTTTACTGTAGCAGGAGGTTCATTGGGACTGATGCACTCGCGTAAAATATGCAAAATAATGGACCACGCTCTTAAGATGCGGGTTCCATTGATCGGGATCAATGACTCAGGAGGAGCAAGAATACAAGAAGGAGTAAATTCCCTGGCCGGTTACGGTGAAATTTTTTTCCGAAATACCATGGCATCCGGCGTGATCCCTCAAATATCTGTTATTCTTGGGCCGTGCGCGGGTGGTGCAGTTTATTCTCCTGCACTGACAGATTTTGTATTTGTGGTTGATAATATATCAAAAATGTTTATTACGGGTCCAAGTGTGATAAAGACAGTTTTGGGTGAGGATTATACCATGGAAGAAGTTGGCGGAGCAAAAGTTCATTGTGAAATTTCAGGAAACGCACATTTTTTTGCGAAAAGTGAGAAAGAGTGCTTTGAACAAATCAAAAAATTAGTGAGCTATATTCCGCGAAATAACCAAATCTGGGCCAAGCGGATTGAAGCAAAAAATCCACAGTTTGATAAGAAAATTGAAAGTATTGTGCCTGGGGATCCAAAACTTCCATATGACATGAGAGATCTCATAAAGTCTGTATCAGATGAGTCTGAGTTCTTTGAAATAATGGAAGATTTTGCGGCAAACATCATAATTGGATTTGGTCGCATGAATGGAGAATCGGTAGGGTTTGTGGCCAATCAACCAATGGTACTGGCCGGTGTTTTAGATTGTGATAGTTCTGATAAGGCAGCAAGGTTTATCCGGTTCTGTGATTCTTTCAATATCCCTTTAATCACGCTCGAGGATATGCCTGGATATTTGCCTGGCATTGATCAGGAACATATGGGAGTTATTCGACATGGAGCTAAAGTGCTATATGCCTATTGTGAAGCAACTGTGCCAAAAATTACGGTGATCATCAGAAAAGCATATGGCGGAGGATATATCGCGATGAACTCACGACACGTGCGGGCTGATTTTGTATTTGCATGGCCAACCGCTGAAATTGCAGTTATGGGCCCTGAAGGTGCAGCAAATATTGTCTTTAAAAAGGAAATCGCAGATGCAGTAGATCCCGAAGCTATGAGACAAAGTAAAATTCAGGAATACAAAGAGAAATTTGCAAATCCCTATGTGGCTGCATCCAGAGGATATGTAGATGAAGTGATCGAACCTGCTGATACCAGATCAAGGTTATTACATGCTTTGGAGGTTTCCAGGGACAAAGTTGCGTACAGACCGGAAAAAAAGCACGGTATCCCTCCATTTTAATAAATTAAAAACCGGATAAATAAAACTTAAATGGATAATGAAGAAATAGTAACTTTCCGTGTATTTATAGCTGAGTATAAAACAAAGCTTACTGAGAAATTCAAATCAAGAAAAAAGTGGACCCCTCCAAATAAAAACCATATTTTGGCAGTAATCCCCGGTACTATCCTTGATATAAAGGTGAAAGAAAATCAACGGGTAAAAGAAGGTGAAACGTTGCTGATCCTGGAAGCAATGAAAATGGCGAACAGGATCGCCATGCCTTTTGATGGAGTAGTGACGTCAATAAACGTTGAAAAGGGAGAAATGGTCTCAAAAAACCATGTCATGATAGAAATACAGCCATTATAAGTTAATCTCTTTTAGTCATGATTTTATTATAATTCGGGGATAAGCCTGCTTGTATGCCTGTCAGACAGATCATCGTATGGACTTCAAAATGGATTGGATGGCATAGTTTCCGGCAGCACAAACCTTGTTGCTCCACCAATGGTTACTTTATCACAGATGAGTAAGAATCTTTTGAGATAAAAGTGTTGAATAAATTCAGTAACTAAAAAAACTAAAGGACAAAATAAATGAGTGAATATAAACCGGTAATTGGCATTTCAATGGGCGACCCGTCCAGTATCGGGCCGGAGGTGACCATAAAAGCGGTTGCAATGGATTCGGTAGGGGATATCTGTAAGCCAATTGTAGTAGGAGACGCACGTGTCCTGCAAAAGGCCATTGAGCTTTCAGGATTGGATTTAAGGATTAACAAGATCAGGGAGGCAAGTGATGCGAAATTTGAGCGTGGAGTTGTGGATGTTTTCGATATGGATAATGTGGACTTTGCACAACATAGAATGGGTGAAGTATCAGCCTTGTCTGGTAATGCCGCATTCCAAAATGTAGTTAAAGTCATTGAGCTGGCTATGAATCAAGAGGTAGATGCTACCGTTACTGGTCCTATCAATAAGGAGTCCATAAATATGGCAGGCCATAAATTTAGCGGCCATACCGAAATCTACGCAAAATACACCAACACAAAGAAATATGCTATGTTACTTGCGGAAGAAAACCTTAGGGTCATCCATGTATCCACGCATGTCTCATTGCGCCAGGCTTGTGATTTGGTCAGGAAGGATAGAATTCTGGAGACAATTGAGTTGATGGATGAGGTTTGTAGAAGAATTGGAATTGAAAAACCCAGGATTGGGGTGGCCGGTTTGAATCCTCATTCAAGCGATGGCGGATTATTCGGTGATGAAGAGGAAAAAGAAATCATTCCTGCGATTCAGGAAGCCAAAGCGAATGGATTTGATGTAGATGGGCCGATACCTTCAGATACACTGTTCCCCAAGGCAATCGGAGGACTATATGATGGATGTGTGGTAATGTATCATGACCAGGGGCATATTCCTTTTAAAGTTGTGGGCTTTAACTGGGACAAGCAAACTCAGAGAATGAAAAGCGTTAGAGGTGTTAATATTACTTTGGGGCTTCCGATCATTCGCACGTCCGTTGATCATGGCACGGCCATGGAGATTGCCGGGAAGAATATTGCCAGTCCGGATGCTATGGTTTTAGCTATTGAGTATGCAGTTAAATTAAATAAAACCTAAACTGAGCGATTCAGGGGAGATGAGAAGCCCGCCTGCCGGCGAGGCAGGTGCTAAAAGATTGAGAACAATGGGGGAGAATAAAAGCACAAATGAACTCTATGGTGTTGAGTATGAAAATTTCGAGTACAAAGAATGGATAATGAGTGGGTTAAAAATGGTAGAAAGACTAGACGGACAAAATGTCCCGAAATATCTGATTTCTAATTAAAAAATTTCTGGTGTTCGACTATTTCCCCCTTTGAGAAGTCAGTCTCATCGGCAGACGGACGTTTTTGTATGATTTTAATTTAACCGGAAACCAGTAGTATTAATTCAGAATACATGAAAAGAATATATCTGTTAATTAAAATAAGTTTGATTGGATTGTCTCTGTCATTAACGACGCTACGGATAAATGCGACAAATTTAAAAATTGAAATAATTGATTCCGAAACCGGAAAGACAGTTCCAGCGCGCGTGTTGATCAAAAACGCAAATGGCGCATCATTCTTTCCCGAAAATTCAGTTACGCTGCAAATTGGAAAAGAAATATGGTTTATGAGTTCTGGCAGTTCGGAGATAAGTGTGGGATCAAATAAAGTTCTTCTCCGTGTTGAGCGAGGAAAAGAATACGAAAGAGTAAAAAGAAACATTGACTTATCCGGTAAAGATTCGGAGGAAATCAAAATTGTTTTAAAGCGCTGGATAAATATGAAAGAGCGCGGATACCTTTCTTCGGAGAATCATCTGCACCGCTCTGTCTGGGATGTCGCAGCAATGTGTGCAGCGGAGGATCTGGATTTTGGAACATCGCTCCAATGGTGGAACTACCCTCGTTTTGGCGTCCCAAATGGAGATGGTAATGTTCAGGATTTACCATTTGATGGAATATCCACACTTATTACTGCCTTCGATGTTGAAGTTGAAGAAGCGTGGGGTGCGTTATATATGATTGATATGCCGAATCCGTTTCCGTTTTTGAACGACAAAAAGAGACCTAATTTAATTGCAGCCCAATACGGCAAAGAAAGAGGCGCTCTGAATTGTTACCAAGGCGGGTGGTCGCGGGAAGTTCTGATTGATGCGCTTCTGGGGTATGTTGATGTTGTGAATGTATGCAATAACAATTTCCATATGCACCGGTATCAGCCCAGGAGCTTGTATTCGAATCTGTTGAATGTGAAGGGATTGCCCGAATATCCAAATACACCGGAAGGAATGATGCAAATGAATACGGATACTTATTACCGGTTGCTCAATTGCGGATTAAAGCTTGCAGCAGGCGCGGGATCAGCGACCGGTGCAAAAGAAACACCGGTTGGATTTAATCGGGCTTACGTGCGTTCCTCTTCTGATGGAAGCTTAAAAGGATCATTTGAAGCATTGAAAGAAGGAAAAAACTTTGTCACAAACGGGCCGATGCTTTTTCTACGCACATCGGAAGGATTGCAGCCGGGAGATTCTTTGAACATGGCTGGAAGTAAAAGTATAACAATGGAAATTGAGGCAATCTCCGATTCGCCGCTTGGT
>DAOVVI010000350.1 GCA_030637245.1 Cyclobacteriaceae bacterium | reverse complement strand
TTTTTTCACAATTTTCCGCATTGCTTTTATATTTGGCAAATCAGAAGCAATGGCGATATCTACAATTTTTCCTGCTTTCGTAATCATGTTAATTTGTTGACCTCCTCCAATATAAGCCGAATTGCTTTTTGTTCCCTCCACCACAAAATGCTTAACAAGGTTGTCCTTTATTCTATAAGATGTTTTTACGCGCTCCTTAAGTTTCATTAGCTCGTTTCTGTTCAATTTTGATTCGGAAAGTCGTACATTAAAAAGCTTTCTTTCAAGAAGCATACTACATATCATGGACAAAACAAGATCTTTACTATGATACCACCTTTTTATCCCTCCAAGAATATCGTAATCGTCCAAATAGCAAAATGCCTGAAGAATACTTTTATCTTTTTCTATCATTTGAGGAGTTATCGTATTATTTAGAAATAGATCGAGTTCCGGAGGAAGTTGAATTTTCCCCTCAAGTCCCCTGACTCTTCGAATGATCTGAATAAGCATTTTTTCAATACCTACTGTCGTCTTGTGAATATAAACCTGCCAGTACATCAGTCTTCTTGCGCTCAAGAAATTTTCTATGGAATAAATACCCTTTTCCTCTACTACCAATTCATCCTTACACACATTTAAAAGCTTAATAATCCTTTCAAACCCTATTCTTCCTTCCACGACCCCGGTAAAAAAACTATCCCGGTTCAAATAGTCAAGTCTGTCAATATCCAGTTGGCTGGAAACTAACTGATGAAGAAACTTCCGGTTATAATTTCCATTAAAAATTTTTATCGCCAAATCAAGTTCTCCTCCAAACTGACGATTTAGTTCTTTCATGATAATTAATGAAATCTGCTCGTGATCCAGTCCTAAAACCAATTCATTTTCCAGGGCATGCGAAAAAGGCGAATGACCAACATCATGAAGTAGAATAGCCACAAGGGCTGCATTGTACTCTTCCTTAGAAATTTCAACACCTTTCACTCTCAGATTAATGATGGTTTCATTCATTAGGTGCATGGAACCAAGGGCATGATGAAACCTGGTGTGCAACGCTCCCGGATATACAAAATCTGTCATGCCTAGTTGTTTGATCCTTCTGAGTCTTTGAAAAAATGGATGATTGATAATATCGTAAATAAGTTCATTGGGAATACTAATAAATCCATATAGCGGATCATTTATAATTTTTTTCTTATTCAAATCTTTTTATTGATTAATTTAGTGCTTATTGCACGTTATATATAATAGATATTCTACTATGCAAAGATATAAGATTTTATGGGCTGATGATGAAATTGAGTTATTGAAACCTCACATCCTGTTTTTAACTAAAAAAGGTTACGAAATCACTCCAGTTACCAGTGGTCCGGACGCCATTGATGAAATTGAAACTGATAATTTTGATATAATATTTTTAGATGAAAATATGCCGGGCATGACCGGCCTTGAAACGCTTTCTCAAATCAAATCCATGAACGCTGACGTCCCGGTGGTGATGATCACTAAAAGTGAAGAAGAGCATATCATGGAAGAAGCAATTGCCTCAAAAATTGCGGATTACCTAATTAAACCGTTAAATCCTAACCAGATTTTACTTTCAATTAAAAAACTTCTGGACAACAAGCGGCTGGTTTCAGAGCGTACAAACATGAGTTATCAGCAGGAATTCAGAAACATTAGTATGGCGTTTAATGATTACCTCAATCATGAAGAGTGGGCTGAAATTTATAAAAAACTGATTTATTGGGAACTTGAAATGTCGAGTGCCGGGAATACTGAAATGGCCGAAGTTCTTGAAATGCAAAAAAGCGAAGCTAACCTCAATTTTTCAAAATTTGTCAAAGAAAATTATGAAGATTGGTTAAATGATCCTGAAAGTGATCGCCCTATGCTTTCTCATGAGGTTATGAGAAAAAAAGTGTTCCCTGAACTTAGTAAGGAAAGACCACTTTTTTTTATTGTGATAGATAATTTGCGTTTTGACCAATGGAAAATTATTCAGGGATTGATCTTAAATTATTTCAACCTCGATCATGAGGAGAGTTATTATTCCATATTACCTACAACAACCGCCTATGCCAGAAATGGTATTTTTTCGGGCATGACGCCATCGGATATGGAGAAATACCATCCCGATCTATGGGTAGGAGAAGATGTAGAAGGAGGTAAAAACAATTTTGAAGATAAATTTCTGGGGCATCAACTCAAAAAACTAAAGTTGGACGTCAAATGGAGCTACAATAAAATAAAGAATATATCACAAGGAAAATCACTGGCAGACAACGTAAACAATTTATTCAGCAACGACCTCAACGTAATTGTCTATAATTTTGTAGATATGCTTTCTCATGCACGCACAGAAATGGAAGTAATCCGGGAATTAGCTCCAGATGAACGCGCTTATCGATCCTTGACAAAATCATGGTTTTCACATTCTGCTTTACTGGAAATTTTTAAGAAAATCTCCAGAACAAATGCCAAAGTAATTCTCACAACCGATCATGGTACCATCAGGGTTAAAAAACCATTCAAGATTGTTGGTGACAAAAATACCAATACCAATCTAAGATATAAACTAGGTAAAAACCTTGGATTCAAAATTGATAAAGCTTTTGTTGTTCGCAAGCCGGAAAATATATTTTTACCAAAACTCAATGTGTCGTCAACTTACGTATTTGCAACTGAAGATTACTTTTTTGCTTATCCTAATAATTACAATTATTATGTAAAATACTATAATGACACCTTTCAGCATGGTGGTTTATCTTTAGAAGAAATGATAATTCCCATAATTTCACTAACTTCAAAAAACAGATAAAATTCATTCACCGGTGCAGTTGATTGTTGATTCTGAAAAAGATCTGGACAAGACGGCTAAAGAAATTATTAAGTGTTCAGAAGAAGAGAATATTTGGATTTTTTATGGAGAAATGGGTGCCGGAAAAACTACTTTAATAAAAGCGATTGCTGACCAGTTAGATATTGAAGACAACGTACATAGTCCGACTTTCAGCATAGTTAATGAATATGGAAACGTCCGAAATGAAGTGTTTTATCATTTCGATTTTTATCGGATAAAAAATGAAACTGAAGCCATGGATATTGGGATAGAAGAATATTTTGATTCAGGAGATTTATGTTTTATCGAATGGCCACAGAAAATTCCATTACTATTACCTGAAAAGTATTTAAAGATTGAGATCAAAATAACCTCTCATACAGGACGGGAAATAAATATTATCCACCATGGCAGATAGTCCAAAACCAGGTTTTGAAGAGCTGGCTAAAGAAAGTCAGCTTTATCCACAAGAAGCTTTATTGGAAATTAAAAAATCCAAAAAATCTCTTTTTATTGGTATTCCCAAGGAAGTGAGGATGCAGGAAAAACGGGTGTCCCTTACACCCAATAGTGTCAAGCTTATTGTAGAAAACGGCCATGAAGTTTGGATAGAAACAGGCGCCGGGAATCCTTCGAAATTTACAGATAAAGAGTATAGTGACGCCGGGGCAAAAATAGTGTATTCTCATAAGGAGCTTTTCGAAGCTGAAATTGTATTAAAGGTAGAACCACCTACATCAGAGGAAATTGACTTGCTAAAGCCTGGGAAAACCCTTTTTTCAGCCCTCCAACTGGGAAATCTGAGCAAAGCTTATT
>DAOVVI010000144.1 GCA_030637245.1 Cyclobacteriaceae bacterium | reverse complement strand
TTTTTACAATCACTGAAGCTGTTGTAATACAGGTTTCCGATTAACTTGTATGCTTCTTTTTTAGTAGGATCTACAGCTACAGCTTTCCTCGCATAATCACGGGCGCTGACATTTCGATGCAGGTTTGACTGAATAACTGCCAGTGAATATAATGCATCTGCTTTCTTCGTATAATCATCCGTCAGCTCTACCGATTCCTCCAGGTATATCACAGCGGTTTCATAATCTTTTTTAGAAGCAGCGGTTTGTCCGATCAATTTTGCCAGGCCATATTCAGGTTCGTTCTGCTGAACAACTTTGGCAGCATCAATAAATACATCCAAATCCATACATTTCCCGGCAAAAGATAATCTCAATATATTTTTTGCAAGTTTTAAATTATCAGGTTCAGCTTCCAGTTTTGGCCCTAATGTATTTTCAACAAAACTGCAATCAACATCAATAGTGCTTACAAGAAGTTCATTTACTTTATCTAAAATTATCTTCAATCGATCAACATTCTTCTTAACTACCTCAATTTTGTAATTAGTAATTTTCACGATACTTTCGTAGATATCAAGAATTTCCTGATCAGAGATGTTCCCACCTGAAACTTTATACCTCCGCAAGACATCCATGTATGGAAGCAGGTTCATATCCATCACCTTATTTCCATTCAATTCAAATGTGCTTTTAAACAGTATAAAAAGTTCCTCATACCTATTTTTATCTTTATAATAATACTTATAAGCGTCCAGAGCTTTTCTATTCAATACTTTTCCTTCTTCTCCAAAATATTTAATTCTAAGATCATAGAGCATCAATACAGAATCCTGGAACATAATTTTCTTGGCATCATCTGCTTCCTCACTTGCCAATCCATTATAAATTTTCACACCATTTATATATATGGATTTATTAAGGTTTGGTGCATTTTTCAGCAACCAACTTAAGTCATTTGCAGAAGCCCGAAAATTACCTTGTTTAAAACTATCGGTGTACAATGCATTTTTTTCTTCTGCTTTTGCTCTGTCGTCAGGCCAATTCCATTGAGCATTGGCTGAGCTAAAAATTACAGTTCCAAATAATCCGATGAGAAAAATTTTAGCTTTCATTGTTTTAATTTTAGTCAAACTTTCTTTGATTTCTGTAAAAACCATAAGAGCGATCATTAAAAGTCATTCCCAGGTTAATTTTAAAATAATCTTCTCTAATTAATCCATTTGAAGTTGTACCCAGTTGTCCATATTTAAATCCGACATTAAATATGGAATTTCCAAAAGGTAAAGATACACCAAAATTGATACCAAAGTCATCAATATTTGTATTATTTATAATAACCGGAGTCTGTTCGTAATTAAATCCAAATTGATAAGTCACCCTCTTGAAATAGTTGTTGACTGAGAAAAAGTCGGGAGTAAATTCTCCGCCTGCGATAATTTCATAACTTTTTGTAAGTTCTTGCTCTGTGCCGAAATCAGACTTAAACTCTGCCCAATTCCTGGAGTAAAAATCTACGCCGAAAACCCACTTATAGGCTTTTGAAACGCTCAATCCACCTCCAAATTTTTGTGGCAGAAATGTTACCCCTCTGGCGTTATCGACAATTGTATCAGATGGAGGATTCACACTATCATCAATGATCTCCAGTCGTTCATCTCTCCTTGTATTCATGTTACTTGCCAGTTCATAAATAAGTCCAAGGTTTACTTCAATCTTTTTCCCAAACTGCTTTCTCATATAAAGTCCCCCTTCAAAAAGAAAATCAGAATACCTTGACGACCTGTAAAATGATGACGAATTAAATGTTTTTGCTACACCGATTGTATCCTCTTCATCTCTATAAACCCGCTCGTTTATATCTATAGTAGTTTCGTCGGTCACAGTTCCAAAAGAATATCCGGCGCGAGCTCCAAAATAAAGAAACTTAGGAATCAGTTGCCAGCCGCTGCTTAAATAGACCTGGTTAATCCCTCCACTGCCTTTATATTGGTAGTCGGCGTCCGCTTCATCACGATTGATTACCTTTCCACTGGTAACAATATTATAGGAAACGTTACTATATGGCATTAGTCCGATCGCCATGGTCCATTTACCGCTTTTAATCGGAAATCCTAAAGTCAAATAACTCAAACCTCCGTTTGTATTGCTCTGTTGTAAATCTGAAGTATTCAGTGTTCTTTTTTCCGTATAAAGTCCGGCATCGAATGTAGAAAAAGTATTGAGAGGCAAGAGCGCCGGATTGATATTATTTAGAATCCATGGTTTCCCATTGCTTATTCCTAAGCCTCCCATATTATTGTGATACACTAAAGCTTTGCTAGATAGGGTACCTATTCCAAATATGGAATATGGACTTGCAGCGCTTTGAGCATAGACGCCTACGGCTACTCCCGATAATAAGAAAATTGAAATAGTGAGTTTTTTAATCATTCAAATTAAACCTCAAAATTTGATTAAGACCAATAAGAACTAAATTTGGGATTGCAAAGATGTGATCTTTTATTTTAGTTTCAAAAAAATTTGCATCTCCCCCACAGAATATAATGGCTAAATCATCAAAAAATTGCTTGTAGCGATTAATTATTCCTTCCAATTCAGCTTGTGTTCCGATTATCGCTCCACTTAACATGCACTCTTTCGTTGTTTTTCCAATTAATTCCGGTTGGCCTTTGGCGGCAATAACCGGAAGTCTAGAGGTGAACTTATGCATGGCTTTCATCCTCATATCTACTCCAGGAGAGATACCCCCTCCATGATATGTGGCTGATTTATCAATTAAATCGTAGGTGATACACGTGCCCATATCAATAATGAGACAGTTTTGGTGTTTATACAATAAAGCGGCGCCCACAACAGCAGCAATTCGATCAACACCCAGCGTTTGAGGCGTTTTGTATAAACTTTTAACAGGAACCGGCGTCAAATGATCAAACACGATTGTATCGGCGGTTTTTGAACAACTCTCAACAATTTTTCCGATACCTTTCCGTACACTACTAATTACTACGTGCTCCGGATTATGCGCTTTAATGATTTTTATAATTCCCCGATCTGTTATATTTTGCTTTACTTCCAATAATTCATTATTACTGAAAAAGCCTATTTTCGCCTTTGTATTCCCAATATCAATACATATATTCAAAATCGCTGTAAATTTATACTAATGTGATATTTTCATTTCCGAAAGTTCAAAATTAAAAATAATCCATGAAAATATATGAAATCATCGGATTGATGTCAGGAACGTCTCTGGATGGATTAGACATCGCTTATATACGTTTCTTTCATGATGCCGGATGGAATTTTGAAGTTATTCAATGTGAATCTATTGCGTATGAGAAAGAACTATTCTCCAGACTCAATCAGGCAAATCAATTGAACGCCCTGGATTTGAAAAAACTGGATTTAAATTATGGGAAATGGATTGGAGAAAAGGTAAAGAATTTCATGGACTCCATTCAAACCACCCCGGAATTAATTGTTTCTCATGGTCATACTGTTTTTCATCAACCCGAAATAGGTCTTACTCATCAAATTGGTGATGGCTACCAAATCATGAATATTACGGGAATAAAAACAGTTTGTGATTTACGGTCATTGGATGTGGTTCTTGGTGGGCAGGGAGCACCATTAGTACCTGTTGGAGATAAATTATTGTTCAACGATTATGATTTTTGTTTAAACCTCGGAGGATTCTCTAATATTTCATATAATAAAAATGGCGAGCGATTAGCATACGATATTTGTCCTGTAAATACTGTGCTCAATATATTAGCTTCAAAGTTTAATCTCGAATATGATAAAGGTGGTGAAATAGCCAAATCAGGGAATACCAATACCAATTTATTACAGAAATTAAACTCCTTGGAATATTATTTTCTAAAACCTCCAAAATCATTAGGAATTGAATGGGTACATAAAAATATTTTCCCGCTTCTTGATGTTGATTCTGGCCAAAATTTATTGAATACATTCAGCCATCATATTGCTCAACAAATTACTCTTTCTATTGAAAACAGCAATGTCCAGTCAAAAAAAGCATTCATACCAAAAATGTTGGTCACCGGTGGGGGGGCAAAAAATACTTTTTTAATGGAACTGTTAAGAGCCAAGTCCAATGGGAAAATAGAAATTAACATTCCGGATAATCAGATAATTGATTTTAAAGAAGCGATAATTTTCGCCTTTCTTGGATTATTAAGATCACTTCGGAAAATCAATACTTTAAAATCAGTAACCGGCGCTTCAAGTGATTCTTCCGGCGGTATGATTTATGACCACTTTATTGAAAATAATTAACTCCCTGAGTGTAATATTTATCCCTTAATAGTTTTCAATTATTTTTGTAATTCGCTCAAATTTTATCGTCTTTTGCCGGATATAAATTTCTACGACCTATTTAATTTCTTAATCCGTAAAACATTATTATTTATGAAGCAGGTATTTCTTACCCTTATCTTTTTAGGCTTATTAGCTTTTCCTGCAAGATCTTTTGCTAATTCAGTAGAAAGCAAGACAGAAATTTCATCGGTTGTAAATGTTGAAACGACTTCCAGGAATGTGGCAGAGTTATCCTCAGACGACGATCATGGGAAATCCGAAGGGGATCATAACGCAGCACCCGGATGGTCTGTGATTCCTTTTATTTTGCTTTTATTAATGATTGCCACCGGGCCGCTATTTTATGAGCATTTTTGGCATCACCACTATCCGAAAATTGCCGTTGCCCTTGCAGTTATGGTGGTGCTGTACTATTTGTTTGTATTGCATAATACACATGGGCCGATACATGCTACATTTGAATATGTCCAGTTTATTGCGTTGTTGACCGGCTTATTTGTTGCTTCCGGGGGAATCATGATAAATGTGGATAAAAAAGGCACTCCTGGAGTTAACTCAGCCATTCTGCTCATAGGAGCTGTAATCGCAAATATTATAGGTACAACAGGCGCTTCCATGCTCCTTATACGACCTTTTATCCGTGTAAATAAGGGTCGCATAAAACCATACCATATCATCTTTTTTATTTTTGTTATCAGTAATATCGGGGGTTCACTCACTCCAATTGGTGATCCGCCTCTTTTCCTGGGTTTCCTCAAGGGCGTTCCTTTTTTCTGGACCCTGACTCACAATTTTTATCCCTGGGTTTTTGCTGTCCTGATTCTGGTGGCAATATTTTATTTATTTGACAAAAGGAATAAATCAGATAAATCAGTTGAGGTAGATTCATTTAATGATAAGATCACAATTAAAGGAAGTAAAAATTTCATGTGGTTATTAATCATCGTATTGGCAGTATTCCTTGATCCCAATGTTTTTGACTGGGTTCCTGCGATACATTATGATGGTCAAAAATTCTCCTTTTTAAGAGAAGTGATTATGTTTTCGGTAGCGTTTTTATCTTTTCGCCTTGGGGATAAGGAATTATTAAAATCAAATGAATTTAATTTCGAGCCCATCAAAGAAGTGGCATTTATCTTCATTGGTATATTTGGAACGATGATGCCTGCCCTTGAGTTGGTTGGTAATTTTGCTCAACCACCAGCCGGCGTCAAGCTTATTAGCCAAAACACACTTTATTGGGGCACAGGAATGCTAGCCGGTTTCCTGGATAATGCGCCAACTTATTTGAATTTCCTTGCTGCAGGCATGGCCTCACAGGGAG
>DAOVVI010000402.1 GCA_030637245.1 Cyclobacteriaceae bacterium | reverse complement strand
TGGGAGTGAGTGCGTTGGATTATCAGGGAGTAAAGGGATTGGCTACCGCTTTAGGTCATGCTCCGGCAGCAGCACTGATCAATCCGAAAAATGGCTCTATACTTTCTATAGCCGAGTCACTTACAAATATCATCTGGGCCCCGATAGAGGGAGGACTTCAGGGAATTTCTCTTAGCGCGAACTGGATGTGGCCCTGTAAAAATCCCGGCGAAGACGCCAGACTTTACGAAGCGGTAAAAGCTGCTTCAGATTTCGCTTTGGCGTTGGGGATCAACATTCCCACAGGAAAGGATTCCCTGTCCATGACACAAAAATATGGAGATGATGAAGTCGTCTATGCACCGGGTACAGTTATAATATCTGCCGCTGGTGAGGTGACAGACATTAAAAAAGTAGTAGAACCGGTTATTCAAAATGTACATGATTCTGTCTTTATATATGTTGATCTATCAAAAGAGAGCTTTAAGATGGGAGGTTCCAGCTTTGGACAAACCATGAATAAACTCGGCAATGAAACTGCGGGAGTTGCTGATCCTGAATATTTTAAATTCGCATTTGCTTCAATTCAAAAGCTTATACATGAAGGATTAATACTTGCAGGTCATGATATTTCTGCCGGAGGCATGATCACTACCCTTCTCGAAATGACATTTGCCCAAACGGAGCTTGGCCTTGATTTGGATCTATCTGCGATTCATGAGTCTGATCTTACAAAAACTCTTTTCAGTCAAAATCCGGGACTCATTATTCAGGTCAAAGGTAATGGAGAAGCCATTAAAATTCTAGAAGAGGATGGCATCAAGTTTAGAAAAATCGGGAAGCTCTTTTCCGAACATAAAGTAAGGATTATAGACATACATACTAAATTTGTGCTTGATGTCGGGGAAATGAGAGATACCTGGTTTAAAACCTCATATCTGCTGGATACCAAACAAAGCGGAGAAAAGTCGGCTACTAAACGATTTGAAAATTATAAACTCAACGCATTAAACTTTCATTTTCCACTAAACTTTTCAGGGAAATATGAACAGTACGGAATAGACCCAAATAGAAAAACTTTCAGCGGAATCAAGGCTGCAATCATAAGGGAAAAAGGAGTGAATGGCGACCGGGAAATGGCCTGGATCATGCATCTGGCAGGTCTGGATGTGAAAGATGTGCATATGACTGATTTGATTTCCGGAAGAGAGACACTGGAAGACGTCAACATGATCGTATTTGTAGGCGGTTTCTCTAACTCCGATGTCCTGGGATCTGCAAAAGGCTGGGCTGGAGCGTTCATTTATAATCCCTTAGCTAAAGAAGCTTTAGATAAATTCTACGCTAGAAAGGATACGTTGAGTTTGGGCGTTTGCAATGGTTGCCAGTTAATGATCGAACTTGGAGTAGTTACTTCTGACCATGATCAAAAGCCAAAAATGCTGCACAATGAATCAGGTAAATTTGAATCTGCATTCCTCAATGTGGACATCCATGAAAACCATTCGGTTATGCTTAGCTCCCTTGCAAGCAGTAAGCTTGGAATTTGGGTAGCCCATGGAGAAGGAAAATTCAGTTTACCAAATGAGGAATCAGCTTATCATATTCCAATGAAGTTTGCTAAGTCTTCCTATCCTGCCAATCCGAATGGTTCTGATTTCGATACAGCGTCTTTGTGCTCTGCCGATGGCCGACACCTCGTGATGATGCCACACCTGGAACGAGCAACATATCCATGGAATTGGGCCTATTATCCATCAGATAGAAAAGATGATGAAATAACCCCTTGGGTGGAAGCTTTTGTGAATGCGAGGGAGTGGGTTAAAACGAATAGAAAATAAAAAACTCATGCTGATGAGGAGCACTATCAGTGGCGGTGGTTCAATCCTCAATCTTTTGTTCAGGACTTGTACTGGTATGATAAACTTCTAAAACTACAACCTTCTCCTCCATTACCTGATATACAACCTTGTAACTCCATTTAAAAAACCTCCTTATGTTTCCAGGGTTATCCAGGTAATACTCGTCAAGTTGATATAGATAAGGTTTTTTTGATAACATCTTCGAGGTGAGTATTATTTCCTTTCTTACTTTCTTAGCATTTGAAGCAGAGTCTTCCGCAATAATATCACAATAATGATCGAGGGAAGCCCTGGCTCCTGTTGTCCATACTACTTTTTTACTCACAACCCTTTCTCCATTTCCTCGATAGACACAATTTCTCCTCTTTCTCCTTGCCCTATTGCTTTATCAATATCAGCTTTATATGCTGCTTGATTTAATGCCCTTCCATCAGAAGTATAAGCTATAATTTTATCCTCTTGGCTTAAAAGCTCTTCAACATATTTCTGCAATTTGGCCAATATCTTCACATCATCTGTTTCAGCAATATAATGATGCAACCCTGATTTAATTTCTGCTATACTATTCATAACCATTACTTTTTTGTAGAGATAACAACAATTTAATTGTATTACCGAACACTGATTGACAAGCAAGATTCAATATAGTTAACCGATTTGTCAACTGCAATTTCACTGTCTGAACATCCACTTGTATCATGTTTTATTCTTTAAAGTTCACGATTTCAGTGCTTTTATGGATTATAAAACTGATGATCTTTCATGATCGCTGATTTTAATTCATCCAAATATGATTATCGATACCTTTCTGTATCGTACCTCAAGTGAAAATATCACCGACAAAGAACTCCTCGAATTAATCAAAGGTCTTTAATTCCCGCCAATCCTAACGTATCTGACTTCGATACCACATCATTATTCTCAATAGATGGCCGGCACCTCGTGATGATGTCTCACCTGGAAAGGAGTACATATCCATGGAATAGGGATCATTATCCATAAGATAGAAAAGATGATGAAGTGACTCCATGGGTGGAGGCTTTTGTAAATGCCAGGGAATGGATAAGGGGAACAGGGAATAACAAGTATGAATGACAACTTAGTTGGACTCTCCTGTACACTGATCGGATCAGAGATCCTGTTTTTCATTTACTGCCTGAAGTCTTGGATACTCCAAACAGCAAGGGGAAAAAAGCATCATTTATCCATGGGGAGGATTATTGTCCACAGCTGGTATACAAGTTGCAAACTTGCATAATTTTTACCACAAGTTAGGCTACGCTAAACTTGCGTAATCGACACACATGACGCAGCGTCCAATTCAAGGATTGACCACACTGGCCCACACCTTCACTCCCCGAATTTGGCAGGTTAGTGTGCCTTAAGACAGATTATCTTCATTTT
>DAOVVI010000432.1 GCA_030637245.1 Cyclobacteriaceae bacterium | reverse complement strand
TCGCTACCCCTGAAGCTATTTCGATAATCAGGATTGACAGGAGGAGAAAACGGTAATCCTGTGGAATAAAGTAGTCTTAAGTGCACTTTGAAAGTAGGCGCGTTTGGAATATGATCCTGAAAAAATATTCCCACATTTACCCGTTGATCTGATGGGCGCGGAATATAGCCACGGCTATCAGTTTCAAGGTCTTCTTTTGTTGATAAGATTCCCAGGCTAAACCAGGATTCATCTCCCGGAATAAATTCGCCGTTGAGCCGAAAATCAATACCGGTAGAAAAGGCCCTGGCAATATTTTCGGCATAATATCGAATCCGGACATTTTCAATGTCATAGGGATTAACATTCCATAAATGTTTGTAATACACTTCTGTAATAAACTTAAAAGGCCTTCCCCATTTCGAAAAGTTAACATCCATTCCTACAATGCTGTGAAGTGATGACTGAGCCTTAAGATTTTGATTGATTTCACCCTGGTTATTTCTGAACTCCCTGTACAACGGTGCTTGTTGATAAAGACCAACAGAAGCTCTGAAATATGTATTTTGTAACCGGGCAGGTTTCCATGAATATTGAACTCTTGGACTAATGAGTAATTGATTATTAAAATCCTGAAAAAGCATTCTGAATCCATAAGTGATTGAATGGCTAAGGCTTATATCTGTTGTATTTTGCCAGTAGGCATGAATTCTCGAATAATTAATTTTTGCTTCAGAAGTAGCGGCATCCGTTATGGTCACATAGTCTGCAGAGTCGATAAATTCATATTCATTGAGAATGTCGTCAAAATTATGATTGGCATATCCAATTCCGAATTCCATCGTATTTCTATTGTTGATAATAACTTCATTTCTTGATTCTATATTTAGCAAAGTAGCATTCAAGAGATTCCTTCCTGAATAATAGTTTGTCCCAATTCCAATATTAGTCATGCATTCATTAAACCCGGAGGATCCCGGATTGGTATCCACATTACAAAGCAGGTAGCCGCTTTCAATGTCATAGTATTCCCGTTCTCTCGAATAGGTTCCCGAAATGATCAAGTGACTTCTCCATTTTGAGGTCAGCCTATGACTCAATCTAACTCCACCTTGCCAGGTATCATAGGTCAGTTTTTCTTGTCCGTCAAATGCTACGAACAATCTCAACTGATTATTGAATGTCCCAAACGTTGTTTCCCGGCTGGTTGGTCTCACCAGGTAGCGATTTTGAGCATAAGAGAAAAGCATTCCTATTTCGGTTTTATCTTTACTCCCTTTTTTGGAAATATCATAGTTAATATAGGTTTGAATATCTGTGAAACGTGGTCTGTACTCACCTTTAGTTTCAAGCGTATTCAATAAATAAGTAGAAGACTTATGTCTTGCTCCGACCAAATATGTGAGTTTATCATTCTTCGAAATACCTTCAAAATGTACAGAGCCTCCCAGCAAACCTGCATTTAAAGATCCGGCGAATTTCCTGGGTTTTTTATAATTTATATTTAAAGTTGAAGCAAGACCATCACCATACTTTGCCTCCCAACCTCCCGAAGAAAATTCTATCCCCTGTACCAGGTCTGTATTTATAAAACTCAAACCTTCTTGTTGCCCGGAGGTGATGATTTGCGGTCTGTAAACCGGGATGTTATTCACGTAAACCAAATTCTCATCAAAATTTCCTCCTCTCACAGCATATCCGGTTGAAAACTCATTGTTACTTGAAACACCGGGAAGGGTAATTAGAATACTGCTAATGTCTTGAAATGGAGCCGGAACGAATTGTGAATTGATGGGATTAAGATTAAATGTGCTCACATTTTCATTGATCTGATCAAGTCGGTTTTCTGTCACATTAACCTGATCTAAAATCCGCAACGAATCTTCCAGTATGATCACAAACCGATCATTGTTAAAATTAATCGAAGAAATAGCCATCTCTTTCTCAACATATTGAATATGCCTGAAGATTAGGCTTTTCTCCATATCGTCGCGTTTTATCTTCAGATTAAAATCTCCATTCTGGTCAGTGACTGTCCCCGATATTGTTCCTTCAATAATGATATATACATTGGATATCGGGATCTGACTTGAATCAATTACCCTACCACGCGCTACCTTATCTGATTGCTGTGCAAAAGAAATCGCAGGAATATAAAGGAAGAGAAAAAAAAGAAATTTAGATTGCTTCATTTAAGACTTTTACAATCACTAATTAACCAGCGATTTGAGTTCCGATATGATTTGCTTTGGATTTTCAGCCTTAAAAATAACACTTCCAACTACCATCACGTCTGTCCCGCAAGATTTTAACTTAGCAATATTGCTTAGCGAAACACCACCATCCACCTGAATCAATGTATTTAAATTGTTTTTTATAAAAAATTGCTTTAGTTCCTTAACCCTGTCATAGGTAGCTTCGATAAATTTTTGACCGCCAAATCCAGGAAATACAGACATCACCAACACCATATCAATATATTCGGAAATATCATATATTTTGTCCACAGGAGTATCAGGATTGATGGCTATTGCCGGTCTGGCGCCTGAATCTTTTATTTCTTTAAGAATAGCAACCAGGTCTTTATCTTTACAGGCTTCATAGTGAATATTGATCAGGTCTGCCCCGGCTTTTCTAAATCCTTCAATAAATTTTTCGGGATTTACGATCATCAGATGTACGTCCAATGGCTTTTTCGTGATTTGCTTTGCCGCTTCAACAATTGGAATTCCAAAAGATATATTTGGTACATATGATCCATCCATCACATCCAGGTGAACCCAATCGGCCTGGCTTTCATTGATCATATTCATGGTATCACCCAGTTGTAAAAAATCTGAGTTAAGTATGGATGGCGCTATTAAAGACATATAAAAATAATTTGACGGTTATACTAAGGATTAACTGCTTAAATACTTAAATGACTAAATGATTAAATGTGTAAACATCGTTTAATGCTCAAGTGGGACGAGTCTTTAGCCATTATCATCATTTTATGATTGCTTACTCACTATTTAATTCATGGAGAAACCACAATTATCTATTAATGTTCCACGAATTATTCAGCTAAAGTACT
>DAOVVI010000013.1 GCA_030637245.1 Cyclobacteriaceae bacterium | reverse complement strand
ATTGCCAATATGGAATTCAGGGCAATGTTTTCACATGAGACTTATTTTATGATATTTTTTGATCAGGCAGCAATAACAGATGATTTTGATCCTGAAAGTGATGTACAATATCCTTTTGGTACCGGTGCAGGATTTAGTTTTAGTACAAATGCCGGGATATTCAATTTTGTATTTGCCATGGGAAAATCTAACGATCAACCGTTTGGGATAAATTATTCAAAAATTCATTTCGGTTACATTAGCCGTTTTTAATTTTATTAATAAATATTACCAGTATTTTTGCCAGATAGTATTTTTACATCGATGAAACCTAGGCTTAAATTAAAAAACTATATTTCTTTTTTAGCAATGCTGTTTATTGCGAACTACCAGATTGTTTTTGGGCAAAATTTTCTTGTCGAAGAAGATTTGAGATTGGACTGGGTTTTTTATGATGATGATGAAAAAGTCATGCTTCCATTCCTGGACAACGGCAATGAAGCCCCTGTTGCAATGCATCTTTCTATTGACCTTGATTATGGAAAAGAAGCATGTTTGATGATTGATATCCCTGTAAATACTAGTTTATTTTTGGAAAATAAATTTGTAAGGCATTATGATGAAAATGCCATAAGATACTTTTCGTTGGATAGCCTCAGCAACATCTTTGAAACGGAAACACTTCAACTTACGCTTTACAAAAAGGGAAGCTTTGAAAATCCAACAGATGCGAAAATCGGATTTATTCATAAAACTTTTGATTCAGCAATAAATGTCAATCCAATTGCTGTAAGGGATGTAGATAAAAGAAGTAATTATATAAAAATTATAATACTGGTGTTGTTCACATTTTTCGTGGTTCTTCATACGCTTTTTCCGTCAGAACTTTTAGCTTTTTTAAGCTTGCAAACTCTTGTTACCTTTCACTATACAAATACGGCGTTTACCAAATACCGATCGCTTACAAAAACACAAACATTAGTAATCATTTATCAGGCCGCACTGCTGGCTGGAATATTGATTATTTTTTTAAACTATTATAACAATCCATTGGGGCAGGTTTTCTTTCTTAAAATAAATCCAATATTTGGCTGGCTCATTATTTTTGGAATTGTCCTAATTTTAATGTTTCTCAAATATGTTCTTATCAGCATAATCAGCATCCTCTTTGGATTAGCAGACAAGATAAATTTTTATTTTATTGAGTTTTTAAGAATGGCAATGATATTCTATTCAATAATGTTTGTAATACTAAGTTATACCGTAATAAACAAATTTTATTTGGTAGATATCCTGTTAGAAAGTTTGATATTTATTGTCATATTTTTTAATCTAATTCGGTTTATTATCATATATTTCAAATTTCGTAGAAGCATAACTATGAAAAGTCTGCATTTATTTTCTTACCTTTGCACCACAGAATTAATCCCGATCATAATTGGGCTAAAATTTTTTCTTAAATAAACGACCGCACGGTATTTTAATAGGAGTAGATGGCATTGATTGATATGAGTAGACAGGAAAAAGTAAAAAGTATATTAGTTTCACAACCTAAGCCAAGCGCTGAAAATTCACCTTACCACAAACTTTCAGAGAAATATAATGTGAAAGTGGATTTTCATCCATTTATTAAAATCGAACCAGTCAATGTAAAGGACTTTAGAAAGCAGAAGGTAGATGTACTGAGTCATACTGCTGTAATATTTACGAGTCGAAATGCAGTAGATCATTTTTTTAATCTTTGCAAGGCTATGAAAATCGAAATGCCATCTGATATGAAGTACTTTTGTATTTCGGATCAGACTGCAAATTATCTGCAGAAATATATTGTTATTCGAAAAAGAAAGATATTTACCGGTTCCAAAACAGCTCAGGATTTAATTGAGATTCTCAAAAAGCATAAAAATGAAAAATACGTTTTCCCTTGCTCAAATATTAGGAAAAATGATATACCTAATTTTTTACAAGAAAATGGATATGATTTTTCAGAAGCCATAATTTACGAAACAGTTGCGAGTGATTTATCTGAGCTGGCAGAAGTTAATTATGACATAATCGCCTTTTTTAGCCCTTCCGGAATAAATTCCTTACTAGTAAACTTTCCTGATTTTAAACAAAATAAAACCAGAATTGCTGCGTTTGGACCTACAACAGCCAAAGCGGTTAAAGATGCTGGATTGGTATTAGATATCCAGGCTCCTATGCCAAATGCGCCTTCTATGACTGGCGCCCTTGAAGTTTACATCAAGGAAACAAATGGTCTATAGCATAAAAGGAATATAACAAAGTTCTGTTTTTTTATAACAATTCTTTGAATATTACATTTTGTAATAAAAAGTGAAAATTTGTTATTTTTCATAAATATAAATTCCTATTGTTGTAACTATGTTTGTATCAGGGAGAAAAATTCTTGTACTTATAGTTTTACTTGCAGTTGTTAAACCTGTATTAGGTCAACAAGACCCGCATTTTTCGCAATACATGTTTAACGACCTGTATAATAACCCGGCCTACTCAGGTGTGATGGGAGTAACTAACCTTTCTATACTATATAGATCACAATGGTTAGGTTACACTGGAACATATGATGAAGGCGGAGCGCCAAACTCTTTTATAGCCAGTTTCAATACTCCAATATTTAGATTGAGAAGTGGCGCAGGATTTTATTTTGTGAATGATAACATTGGCCCCCAAAACAATATTCAATTTATGGGATCGTATGCATATCATTTGGGAGTTGGCAATGGCAAGTTGAGTTTTGGAGTTCGGGCTGGAGTTTATGGTCAATCAATAGATTTTACTAAATACCGTGCAGTGAATCCTGATGACCCTTTATTATTAAACGGTAAAGAAAGTCAGTACAGACCTGACATGGGTGTGGGATTCTACTATAAAGCAGAAAACTACTATGGCGGGGTGAGTTTGAATCATATTTTGAAGTCTGAGTTCGATTTTGGGTCTGACTCATTAAAAAATGCCCTGGAAAATAATATGATTATTAATGGTGGATACAGATATGAGTTAAATTATGATATAATTCTTACACCATCATTATTAATTAAAACTGATTTTGTATCATATTCTTTCGATATTAGCGTTCTGGGTACTTACAGAGAAAAGTTTTGGGGAGGATTGTCATATAGACAATCTGAAGCTATAATAGCTTTATTAGGTATAAACCTGCTAAAAGATAAATCTCTGAAAATTGGGTACTCGCTGGATTACGTTATTCAGGCGCAGAAAGCAAAGCAGGCTACCTCTCATGAGATTCTCATGGGTTATAATATGGCTGCGGTTACCGGGGGAGGAAAGAAAATTATTCGAACTCCTCGATTTAGACATTAAAGTGTTACCATTTAGGTAAAAAAAGAATAAATTTGTGAAACAATATTGATAATTGTAATTATTTGATAAAAAATAGCATTTATCAAATAATTAAAAAAGCAATTAGATATTGAAACTAAATTGTTAATTTTTCGATTTTATATTAAACGTGAAGTTTTCCAAATTTTAGGTTTAAACAAGGTGTTATGAGTAAATTATTTGTTATAGGCAAACCTGCCTTCTTGATTTTAATAGTCGCGGTTTTAAATCAATCTTGCGGATTGTTTGGAGGAAGAGGAGGTGATAATGGGGAATTAGTTGGTACACCTGGAAGGGAATGGACCGGAATGGTAATCCCTTACGGTATGGTTCCAATTCCCGCCGGAACCTTTCACATGGGTCAGGCAGATGAAGATATTGCCGCTACTCAAATCAACTTCAATAAGCAAGTTACAATAGGTGCATTTTTTATGGATGATTCCGAAATCACCAATAATGAATACAGGCAGTTTATGGAAGGGATTATAGCCGATTCGTTAAGTATTCTTGGTGAAGATTTTGTGATGAATGAACTTTATCCCGACACAACAGTATGGGTAAAAGACTTTGCTCACCATATGGGAGATCCCCTACTTGTTTTTTATTGGTCTCACCCGGCTTTTGATAATTTTCCAGTGGTAGGAGTAGATTGGGAAGCTGCAAATTTCTTTACCAGATGGAGAACTGCTTATCTAAATGACTTCAGGGCCAGTATAGGCGAATGGCCGATGCCTAACTTCAGACTTCCAAATGAGGCAGAGTGGGAATATGCCGCTCGCGGAGGAAGAGACATGGCAAAATATCCTTGGGGTAATCCGTATATAAGGAATGCCAAAGGCTGTATGCTTGCTAACTTTAAGCCCGGAAGAGGAAATTACTATGATGATGGGTATGCTTATACTTCACCGGCCTATTCTTTCTTTTCAAATGATTTTGGATTGTTTGATATGTCAGGAAACGTATCGGAATGGTGTGAAGATGCTTACAACCCCGCTGCATATCCATTAGTTTGGGATTTGAACCCGACATATTATGATGACAATGAACCTTTAAAGGTGATCAGGGGAGGTTCATGGAAAGATATAGCATTTTTCCTGGAAACTGGAACAAGATCAAGTGAACATAAAGACACAACAAGAGCTTTCATTGGTTTCCGATGTGCCATGACATATTTGGGAAGATCAACTGGAGCCGAATTTTAATTAAATGATATTCTGTAAAATTTAAACTATAACTAAAATGAGTAAAAGAGGCGGATTTAGTGAATTGTTTTTTAGCAGTATAATGCCCAAAGTATATGGTATTGGCGCTGCCGTGGTTATCCTAGGAGCTATGTTTAAATTATTGCATTATCCAGGTGCTGAAGTTATGTTAGGACTTGGACTTTCTACTGAGGCAATAATCTTCTTTTTAAGTGCTTTCGAACCTAAAAAGACTGAAGCGGACTGGTCAAAAGTTTATCCTGAATTATCTGAAGATTATGAAGGTACAGGTGAAGGAAGAGCTGTAAAGAGCAGATCTCAAGAGTCTGTAACTAAGAAATTAGATACGATGTTTGAAAGCGCTAAAATCGGTCCAGAACTGGTTGATAGTTTAGGAAGGGGCATGAGGAATTTGTCGGAAACTACATCCAGATTGGGAAAAATGGGGGATGCTGCTCTTGCTACCAATGAGTACTCGCATTCTGTAAAAGCTGCTTCTGCTAACATTAATAAAATGAATCAGTCTTATGCAGAAAGCGTGGGATCAATGGTTGAAATGGCGTCAGTTTCAAAAAGTGCAACTGCACAAATGGCAAATACTACGAATGATTCAAAGGAATATCATAACCAGGTTCAAAGTGTTACTAAAAATCTGGGCGCTTTGAATGCCGTATATGAGATGGAATTACATGATGCAAATCAGCATATTAAAACCATGAATAAGTTTTATACAAACCTAACTCAGTCGTTTGACAGTATGGTCAGTGCCACTCAGGATGCAGAAAGTTTCAAAGGTGAAATAAATAAGCTCACTACAAACCTTTCTAAATTAAATAACATCTATGGAGGCATGATCAATGCCATGAAGGGTAGTCAGGCCTAATCTATTAATTATTAATTATTAAAAAAGTTTAGTTATGGCTCCAAAAGAAACCCCTAGACAAAAAATGATTGGCATGATGTACCTCGTACTGACTGCCATGCTTGCACTGAATGTTGACTCGGCCGTATTGGAAAGATTCGAGTTGATAAACGGAACCCTTGAGGAACAGATAAAAAATAATGGTCAGAGAAACGGGCTTACTGTGAAAAGTATTGCCGCGATGGTTGAAGAAAAAGGGAATAGAAAAGATGACGTTGCTGTTCTTAAGAAAGCTCAGGAAGTAAGACAGAAAACTGATGTTATAATTTCTTATATGAATAAGTTGAAAGCTGAGATTATTGAAGATTCAGGTGGAAAGGATGAGGATGGAAAACTTGTGGGAGCAAAGAATATGGAAAAAATTGCCATCTATATGATCCGATACAAACGTGGAGATTCACTCAAAACCAAACTTAACGGATATACAACCTGGCTCTCTAATGCGTTGGGAAAAGAGTTTGCTTCTGTTGCGTTAGATGGTAAGGAAGATCCATACTGGAGTAAAATTCCAAATCAAAGGAAAAAGAATTTTTCAGAATTGATGTTTGAAAGTGTACCTACAGCAGGTGGACTAGCATCAATGAGTCAACTTGAAGGCAGACTTCTGGATTATGAAGAAGTAGCTTTGAATGTATTAAGCCAAAGCGTTGGAGCAAAAGATATTTCATTTGATAAAATTGTTCCAATGGTGCTTCCTGAATCACAGCTTGTAGCTGCAGGAGCAAAGTACAAAGCAAAAATGTTCATTTCAGCTTCTGCATCAGGGATCACTCCGGCTATGAAGTTGAATGGATCTAGTATTCCTGTGGATTCAGAAGGTTTTGGAACTGTTGAATTTACGGCGAAAGCTGATAAATACGATGCCAATGGTCAGCAAAGGAAAACCTTTACCGCAGAAATCGCGATTGGCGAACAAACATTTAAGGAGCAAATTTCATATATAGTTGCCAGACCAGTCATACAGATTCAGTCTGCTTCTGTTCAGGCGCTTTATAGAAATTGCGGAAATAAATTAGATGTTCAGGTTCCTGCTTTAGGTGCAGCCTACAATCCTTCGTTTAGGGTAAAGGGTGGTTCGTCTCAAGGAGGTAGAGGAGGGAAAATTACTATTGTACCGACCTCTCCAACTGTTGAACTATCAGTATATAGTAGCGGAACATTTATTGGAAAACAAAAATTTCGGGCAAAACCAATTCCTAAACCAGAGCTGGTATTAAAAAGTGGAGGTAACGAGATTGATCTGAAAAGAGGTGTAAGTAAAATACCAAGAGAAATCACTTTGCAAGCGGTTCCTGATGCAGATTTTGCACAGTTTCTACCGGATGATGCAAATTACCGGGTAACAAAATGGGAAGTTACTTTAGCAAGGCAACAAAGAGCAATCGAGACTAAGCAAGTAACAAGTACCAAAGCTAACCTGGCTTCGTTTGTTTCAAAAGCCAGACCTGGTGACAGAATTGTGATAGAAGCAAAAGAAGTTCAAAGAATGAACTTCAAAAAAGAGAAAGAAAATGTAAGAATTGGCGTCAACTCGTCTATTAAAACTGTGCCAATTAATTAAATCAAATTATCATGGAAAAATCATTATTTAGCATTTTAATTCTTTTCCTGGTAGGTTTTATATCCTTAGAATCATCAGCGCAAGAGGAAAAACTGACATATAACGAGCATTCAGTATATCCGATTCCTCATATAAATCAGATGTATAAAAGAACTGTTTGGCGAAGAATGGATCTGAAGGAAAAGCAAAACCGGCCATTTTTCTCGACCAGTAATGAGATAACTAGAATTATAATCAATGCCGTAACGGATGGTTTGATTTATCCTTATGAAGATGATTCATTAAATAAAAGGATGTCGAAGGAGCAATTTTTTGAAAATTTAAAACTCCCTACGGATGAAGAGGATGATTTTGGCGCTACTGATGCTGGTTTTGGTGATGACTCAGGTGGCTGGGGAGGTGACTCAGGATGGGGTGATGAAGAAGAATCCGCACCTTCAATTCAATATTATGATGCAACACAGTTGAATATCATGAGAATCAAGGAGGACATGATATTTGATCAAGTGAGATCCAGGTTGTACTGGGACATCCAATCATTTGAAATGATCATACCTGCCACAGAAGTTGCAACAGGTATTGAAAAAACAGTCGGTGTATTTAGGTATAAAGACCTTGAGCAACTGTTCAGAAGTATGCCGGACAGAGCTATTTGGTATAATAGACAAAATACTGCTCATCATAGAAATATGGCAGATGCCTTCTTATTAAGGTTATTTAGTGCAAGAGTTGTAAAAGTCTCAAATCCAAGGGATGACTGGATTCAGGATATTTCGCCTGACCAAAGGTCCGCTTTGTTCAAATCTCAACAGGAGGAGCATAAACTAATAGAGTATGAGCATAATCTTTGGGAATATTAATTAGATTTTATAGAATAAATAATAAAAGGACTGCAGAGATGTAGCCCTTTTTTTGTTTTCTGATAATAATTGTAAAGATGAAGTAAAGAAATAGAATGTTGTCTTCCTTTAGAAGGAATACTCACTCTTTCAGAGAAATTCCTAATTCATCCAATTGGTCAGTAGAAATCACAGATGGTGAATCGATCATGACGTCTCTACTTGAATTATTTTTTGGAAAAGCAATATAATCTCTGATTGATTCTGAACCGCCAAACATAGCGCATAGTCTGTCAAATCCGAAGGCAATTCCTCCATGAGGAGGGGCGCCAAATTCAAAGGCGTCCATTAAGAAACCAAACTGATTTTTAGCCTCCCCATCAGTAAATCCAAGAGCTTTAAACATTTTTTGTTGCAATTCCCTATCGTGTATTCTAATGGATCCACCACCAATTTCGACACCGTTTATCACAAGGTCATAAGCATTGGCCGTAACACTGCCCGGATCTGTACTTAACTTATCAGCATCTTCAGGTTTTGGTGAAGTAAACGGATGATGCATAGCATGGAATCTTTGCGATTTTTCATCCCATTCAAGTAAAGGGAAATCTACTACCCAAAGAGCCTTATATTCATCTTTATTTTTTAAACCAAGATCTGATCCCATTTTCAATCTCAATTCCGAAAGGGCGCCTCTTGTATGATTCACTTCTCCGGAAAGAACTAATAGTAAATCACCGGGTTTTGCATTCATTTTTTTTTGCCCAATCTCTTAAATCCTCCTGGTCATAAAACTTATCAACTGAAGATTTAAATGTTCCATCTTCATTGTACTTAGCATATATTAAACCTTTTGCTCCTATTTGAGGTCTTTTCACATAATCAGTTAGTGCATCAAGCTGTTTTCTTGAATATTGAGCGCCTCCTTCAACACAGATTCCCACAACCAATTCGGCCTCATCAAATACCTTAAATCCTTTGCCCTGAGCCACGTCATTCAATTCCACCAACAACATTTCAAACCTGGTGTCAGGCTTGTCATTTCCATAATATTTCATGGCATGATCAAAGCTCATCCTTTCAATATTTCCGAGTTTAAATTTCAATACCTGATCGAAAAGATGTCTTATGAGACCTTCAAAAGTGTTCAGAATATCTTCTCTGGTTATGAACGACATTTCACAATCAATCTGGGTGAATTCCGGCTGACGATCTGCCCTCAGATCTTCGTCTCTAAAGCACCTTACAATCTGAAAGTACTTGTCGATCCCGGAAACCATTAACAACTGTTTAAAGGTTTGTGGTGATTGGGGCAATGCGTAAAATTCACCCTGATTAACTCTGGATGGTACTACAAAGTCTCGCGCCCCCTCTGGAGTTGATTTAATCAAAAAGGGAGTTTCCACCTCCAAAAAGCTTTGTGAATCCATGTATCGCCGGGTTTGCTGCAGCATTTGGTGTCTGAGTTCAAGATTCTTTCTAACCGGATTTCGTCGAATATCCAGATATCGGTATTTCATTCTCAGTTCATCCCCTCCGTCCGTTTTGTCTTCAATGGTAAATGGAGGTACTTTCGATGCATTAAGAATTTCAATTTTGTCCACGTCTATTTCAATGCTACCAGTTGGAATATTATCATTTTTAGCATAGCGTTCCAGGACAGTACCTGATGTTTGAATTACATATTCTCTGCCCAGACTTCGGACCACATCAACGATTTCTTTTGGCGTTTTACTTTCGTCAAAGACCAATTGAGTTATACCGTACCTGTCTCGTAAATCGATCCAGATCATTCCACCTTTATCTCTTACTTTTTGTACCCAGCCACAAAGTGTAACATGTTTATTTACATCATTAAAGCGTAATTCACCGCAGTTATGAGTTCTTAGCATAATATTTTTTTCAAATTAGGGGGGCAAAGGTAAAAAATGTTTTATCAATTGACTTCAATTATCATTTGTAAATTATTACTCTATATAAATTTTTAACGAGCCGGTTTGATAAATTAAATAGCTTTCGACAACTTGTGCTTCATTATACTTTTTAATTTAATTGATCTTGAAACTATGCTGCGAAGACCCAGAAGAAACCGTAAGAGTGATGTAATTAGAGAATTAGTCGTAGAAACCAGGCTATCAAAAAGTGATTTAATTTATCCGCTTTTTATGGTCGATGGCAATAATATAAAACAGGAAGTATCCAGCATGCCTGGCACTTACAGGTTTAGTATAGATAAATTAATGGATGAAATTGATGAATGCGTAAAGCTTGGAATTAAAACATTTTGTCTGTTTCCGGCATTTGAAGAAAAGTATAAAGACAAATATGCAACTATAAGTTCTGATCCTGATAATTTTTATCTCAAAGCAATTACTCAAATAAAGAAAGATATACCGGAAGCATGTGTGATGACTGATGTGGCAATGGATCCGTACAGTTCTGACGGCCATGATGGGATCGTTGAAAATGGAGAAATTTTGAATGACGAAACACTGGAGATATTGGGCAAAATGTCATTAGCCCAGGCACAAGCAGGAGCAGATATTTTGGGTCCTTCTGATATGATGGATGGTCGTGTTGAACATATCCGTGAATTATTGGATGATGAGGGATTTACCAAAGTTTCTATCATGTCTTATACAGCAAAATATGCAAGCGCATTTTATGGGCCATTTAGAGACGCCCTGGATTCTGCACCAAAAAGCGGTGACAAAAAGACCTATCAAATGAACCCGGCAAATGTACGGGAGGCATTGATCGAAGCTGAGCTTGATGAATTGGAAGGCGCTGATATGCTGATGGTAAAACCGGCTCTTTCCTATTTGGATGTGATTAGGGAATTGAGTGAAGTAAGTAATTTGCCAATTGCAGCTTATAACGTAAGCGGTGAGTATGCCATGATCAAAGCTGCTGACCAAAAAGGATGGTTGGATGGTGAAAAAACGATGATGGAAGTGTTACTAAGTATCAGAAGGGCAGGCGCTAAAATAATACTTACCTATTTTGCCAAAGAATATGCTAAAATAAACGTATAGGAAATAATCAATTCCTTTCTTCGTTTGATAAATCAAGTGATTCAACAAATAATCTATGAATTATAAGCTTTTATTACTTTTATTTTTGCCGTTTTTGTCTATATCTATAGTCAATGCACAGGAAAATATTGCCATCGACACAACGGAATTTGACATCTTTGGTGATACGGAATATGGTTTTAGCTTGATAAATGAAATGCCACTGACCTTGAACATGGAAAAGGAGTTGGAACTTTCTGAGGAAGCAAAGGATGCGCAAAAAAGGAAAGAGAAAAAACGGAAAAAGAAATGGTTTTATGGAATGAAAACCAAAAAGGGATTCGCGCGCAGAGGTTATGGAGAAAAGGTAGAACTGGAGATATTTCATTATTTAAAAGATTTTAAGGAGACAGATCCATATGTTCCTGAAATCTGGTGGTATGATTTTACTAGGAAAAGAATTAGAAAGACAGGAAAAATTGAAGATAAGCGGGGGGTAATTCTACATGGTCCATATAAGAAAATTGTTGGCGAACAAGTAGTTGAGGAAGGCATTTTTTATAAAGGGGCCAAGCATGGACGCTGGACAAAATACGATCGTCAAGACATTCTCATTGATAAACAGAAGTACTTCAAGGGTTGGCCTAAGGAGTCGAAAGTGCGGTATTATGATGATAAATTAACAAAACTAAAAGAAGTGGTGCCAATCGTCTATGGTAAAAAGAATGGCACGTATTATTATTATCATGAAAATGGGACAGTCGCCATTAAAGGAGAATATGAGGAAGATATGAAAATTGGTAAGTGGGTAGAATATTATCCTTTTAGGCTTCGACGGAAAAAAGAAATTCAATACCCGTCTGATCCTTACGATGACTCTTACCAACCTTTTATAAGTAAAGAATGGGACAGACGGAATACAGTGGTATATGAAGCAAAATTCTAATATTAAGAATTTTTATCAACGCATAAGCCTATAGACAGATGTCGTGACATCTAATTTCTTTACAAATATCAATAATTATTTTCTGGATTATCCTGGCTAAATACCTTTGCTATAATTCGTGATTACCTAATTCTGTAATTTTCCAGTTCGATATTGTATTACTCGTCGCGCAAAGATTCGACCGGATTACTCATGGCTACTTTATAT
>DAOVVI010000116.1 GCA_030637245.1 Cyclobacteriaceae bacterium | reverse complement strand
TTTAAAACATGCCATCCGCCTACATCAGTCAGAGAATTGATGATTCCGCCGTTTCCGAAAGTTACTGTACTGGTAATCAATGTTTCGTATTATCTAAGTATGGGTCTTCGTAAAAAATAATCTGCATTATCCAATATCTAAAACTGATCTCTGATTAGATGTAAAAATTCAATGTATATGGTCAACCGATTATGAACAATCAAAAACCAAACACTTTAAATATTTTCCTCATTTACGTATTCTTCTGCCCTCTTAATTTTCCCAAATCCGGTGACCTGCCTTTCGATCACTTTCGGATTTCCTGCATAAATTATCCCACCAACTCCTGTTATGGTAGCTTCAAGCTTTTCTGTAGCCATTACTTCAGCGCCTCCCAGTCCACTTAAATTGATACTACATCCTTTGCTTTTTAAGTCGAAAGCCCTTAATCCTCCTGCCCCACTGATGTGAGTCTCTTGAAAATTAGTATCTCCGGATAATGTTACCACACCTGCCCCCGTAAGATTTACCTGGACTTTGGTAGTCTGAATCTCCAGATCAATTGCTCCAATCCCTGAGAGATTAATAACAAGTTCTTCAGTCACCAAAATCCCTTTATGTTCCATGTTGGATGCACCGGTGGAATAAATTTTATTAAGTTCTTTATAATATATCTCGATCTTTATCCCATCTGAACTTTTTAAATTATGAACATTGTTGATATTAAGTGATTGTTCAAAGAGCTCAGTATTTATATAAGGAAGTAAATTCTCATCGGTTTCAATAATGACTTTAGTGTCATCGCTCTTTATTAAGGAGACATCATAGTTGCCGCCAATATTTATTTTATTGAAGTTTTTAATTTCAATTTCATAAATTTCTATGTTGCCATTTCCTCTTTTTATATTGAGACTGCAGCTTTGAAAGAAAAGCGTTAGGATGTAGATAAGTGCGAAAACAATATTTGCGTTTCTCATGGATCAGTTGGGTATCATTTTACATCAAAGATAGTTATTGTTGATTGAAGTAGATTATTATACACTCATTTTTGAATTTAATTGTGAAATTATGATGCTTAAGTTATTTTTGCCCTTCATTTTTAAAACATGATCATGCTTAGAGATCAAATCGTATTTGATTTAATACAAAAAGAGCTGGATCGTCAGGAAGACGGCTTGGAACTTATTGCTTCTGAAAATTTTGCTTCAAAGCAGGTAATTGAGGCAATGGGAACAGTTTTAACGAATAAATACGCGGAGGGCCTCCCGGGAAAAAGATATTATGGCGGATGTGAAGTTGTAGATGAAATAGAGAATATTGCCAGAGACAGGGCCAAAGAATTGTTTGGAGCTGAATGGGTGAATGTTCAGCCTCACTCGGGAGCACAGGCAAATGCAGCAGTAATGCTTGCCGTACTCAACGCAGGTGATAAAATTTTAGGGTTTGATCTTTCTCACGGCGGCCATCTTACGCATGGATCTTCCGTGAATTTTTCAGGTAAACTTTATCAGCCATCTTTTTATGGTGTTGAAAAGGAAACCGGAATGATCAATTATGACCATGTATTGGAAATAGCCAAGAAAGAACAGCCAAAACTAATCATTTGCGGCGCTTCCGCTTATAGTAGGGAATGGAATTATAAAAGGTTGAGAGCAATAGCAGATGAAGTAGGCGCATTGCTATTAGCTGACATTGCTCATCCTGCCGGCCTCATCGCAAGAGGCCTTATGGATGATCCATTGGATTTTTGCCATATTGTGACAACCACCACTCATAAAACACTCAGAGGTCCCAGGGGTGGTATGATTATGTTGAGGGAGGATTTCGATAATCCATTTGGATTAAAAACTCCTAAGGGAGTGGTAAGAAAAATGTCTTCGCTTTTGGATTCTGGAGTTTTTCCGGGAACCCAGGGAGGTCCGCTCGAACATGTAATTGCTGCGAAGGCAATTGCATTTAGTGAAGCGCTTTCCAATGATTACATGGATTATATACTACAAGTGAAAAGGAATGCTGCCGTGATGGCAAATAGATTTATTGACAAAGGATATCATGTGATTTCAGGCGGAACTGATAATCATTTGATGTTAATCGATCTGAGATCGAAAGGTGAAATTACCGGAAGAGATGCAGAAAATGTTTTGATAAAAGCCGATATCACCATTAATAAAAATATGGTGCCTTTTGATACAAGATCTCCGTTTGTTGCCTCTGGTATAAGGCTGGGTACTGCAGCTATCACAACGAGAGGCATGAAGGAAGCTGAAATGGAAAAGGTAGTCGATTTGATCGATGATGTATTAATGAACAAGGACAACGAAAGTAAAATCAGGGAGATCAAAGATGGAGTAAATTCATGGATGAAAGACTTCCCACTTTATAAATAATTGAATAGTGGAGGAAAACGAGAAAAACGAAGAGTTGCAACCCAAAAGTGAAAAGGAAATGTCATTCCTGGAACATCTCGAAGAACTGAGATGGCATATTATACGATCTTTGGGTTCAATCGCAATCATTGCAATAGCCGCCTTTATATTTAGAGAGCCAATTTGGCACTACATCATTCTTGCACCATCACGATCAGACTTCTGGACTTACGAAATGTTTTGCCGTTTGGGCAGTCTGACTGGAGCTGAATTTTTCTGCATAGACGAATTACCTTTTATCATCCAAAACAGGAGAATGACGGCACAATTTACAATGGCCTTAACTTCAAGTTTTGTGATAGGATTGATTGTAGCATTTCCATATGCATTTTGGGAGTTTTGGAGGTTTATAAGGCCGGGTCTTTATAAAAATGAAAAGCAATTAAGCCGGGGTGCAGTTTTTTTTGTGACCTTATTATTCCTTACCGGAATTATGTTTGGATATTATGTCGTAGCGCCAATCTCGATTAATTTCCTTACCAATTTCAAACTGGATGATAGCATATTGAATGAAATTGATCTAACGAGTTATGTTGGCACTGTTATGATGATTGTTCTGGCTTGTGGAATAATGTTTCAGTTACCTGTTGTGGTTTATTTCCTTACCAAAGCAGGGATCATTACCCCCGATTTTTTGAGAACATACCGAAAACATGCAATTGTTATAATTCTTGTATTATCAGCTCTTATCACACCGCCTGATGTAATTAGTCAGGTTTTGATGTGCTTCCCATTACTTTTCCTTTACGAGATAAGTATTATGATAGCTAATACAATTAAAAAAGAAGAAGAAAAATTACTATTGGAAGAAGAATCTAACTAGAATGAAAAATCTACAAATAGCCATAGGATCAGATCATGCCGGGTTTGAGCTTAAAAGCCTTGTTAAAGAATGGTTAGACCCGCAGGTTGAGGTTCTTAAAGATTTAGGAACGAATTCAGAAGAAAGTGTTGACTATCCTGATTTTGCACATGCCGTAGCAGGAGAGGTGGAAAAGGGAAATTATGACCTGGGCATATTGATTTGTGGAACGGGAATTGGCGTGGATATGACCGCTAATAAACATCAGGGGATTCGATCTGCGCTGTGCTGGAATAAAGAAATCAGCAAGCTGGCAAAAACGCATAATAACGCGAACATCATTTCCCTTCCAGGAAGATTTATAACATTTGAAGAAGCAAAAGAAATTCTGGATACTTTTTTTAATACCAATTTTGAAGGGGGAAGACACAGCAGAAGAATCAACAAGATTAGTTGTTAGGCTTTATTCTTTTATAAATACCAATATTTCTGGTTTGTTTATATTCCGCACCCAACAAAGGGATATGATCAAATAATTCCGGAGCTAGGCCAATTTGATCGACAATGAAATCAGGCATATCGCTTCTGATATTTTTATCAACAGCTTCTAAATTGTCATAATACTTCAAGTGTTCAAGTTGACCTTTTGATAGATTCCAATTGAAGTAAGGTGTCGCTTGTTTACTGTTGTAATATGGTTTGATGTCAGGGCCAAGCACTAAAATTTTTTTATCTATATATGCTTCGTTTTCGGATTTTGTATTAATAATTAATGGATCAAGATTTATAAACTTATGGAGATTTAATGACTGGAAAGTAATTCCAAAATACAAAACAACAATTGAAAGAAAATAGATTAAAAAGCTAAGCTCTCTTCTAAACTTATTTTTTATAGATAGAAAAAAATGGCTCAGAAAAAATGCTACCCATGGAAAAAACATGATGAAACTGTATCCATCCTTATCAGAGTAAAATACATAAATAAATAAAGTGACCATTGCAGCAAAAAACATAACTTTTTGGACCCTTGCCTGAAATACAGTAAATCCAAAACCTGATAGAATCTTTAAAGCTGAAAGGGTAAATAAAAAGATTGTTGTGCCTAATAAAATGAAGATAGATTTGTAAGTTAAAAATTGTTCGGTTTCAAAACTGAATATTGAATGAAAATAATTGCCAAATAATTCATATGTTTTCCCAAGCCAAACATAAATCAACCAGCAAGTAATGAGCGGGATTCCAACTCCATAAATCAACAATAAATACCTTCTTCTTATCGTATTAGTAAAAATCACTAATCCTACGATATGTACAAAGATCATTATAAAATAAGGGAGAAAAAATAAGGAAGCTATACCTATATAAAGTCCAATATTTAGCAGATTTCCATCAGTTTTGTTTCTTGTTTCTATATGAATAAAAAGGCTATTCATAGAAAGTAACACAAATGTCAATCCCAATTGATGAGGAGAAAGTGTTATAATGTTAAAAAATGTCAGGCCAAGAATACCGTAAAAAAGTGCTGGTAAATAATTGTTTTCATTGTACATTTTATGTTTCAATGAAATATAATTCATATAAGAAATCTGGAAAAAGAATAATAATAATCCACAGATCTGAAATACGAGTTGAGAACGTCCAAATAAAAAATCGAGAGAACGATATACCCATGCCGCCAATGGGCCAATATCATCCCAAATCCCAACATACAGCAAGGCGCCTTCATTCATGCGCTCTCCGACAATCATCCAACTCAATTCAGGTATAGTGTGCCAGCTCGAAGAAATAAAATAAGGTGACCTGAATAGAATTAAAATAATAAAAATGATAATTAATCGGTATGGATCATTTATTCTAAAATAGTTTAGCAATAGTATATTTGTTCATTATTAGGTAATATGCGACAATATAGAAATACTCGTTTACTAACTAAAAAAAGTAAGCAATAAATATTTTGAAATTATGACGAGTACGCGCCAATTAAAGTTTTCAAGGCTCATTCAAAAGGAATTGGCTGAAATATTTCAAAAAGACCAAAAAAGCTTTTTTTCAGGAAATATTATTTCTGTGACCCAAGTGGATGTAAGTCCGGATTTTAGCATTGCACATGTTTACTTAAGCCTGGTGCTCGATAGAGAAAAGGAAAAAATGCTGGAAACGGTGCATAATCATAAAGGTGATATAAAACGATCACTTTCTAAAAAAATTGGAAAACAAGTTCGTAGAATACCTGATTTGAAATTTTATTTGGATTTAGGTGCGGAGCATGCACAAAAAATGGACGATATTTTTAAGGATTTACATATACCTCCGGCAGAAGATAATTAGGTAATAGGAAAGCATTTGAATCTACCACTTTTCATAGCACGCAAATATTTTCTTTCGAAAAAGAAAAAGAATTTCATCAATTTGATATCAATCATTTCGATGAGCGGAGTTGCTGTGGGCACAATGGCGCTCGTTATTGTTTTGTCTGTTTTTAATGGACTTGAAGATTTGATCAAAGAGCTAAATAAGAATTTTGACCCTGAACTTAAAGTTGAAGCCGTGAAGGGAAAAAGTTTTGAGTTGTCTTCAGAATTTCTTAATGGAATCAAATCCATTGAAGGCGTAGAAATTGTGACTCAAATAGTTGAAGACAATGCCTATGCTAAATATAAAAATGATGAAATGGTGGTGAAGATGAAAGGAGTTGAGAAAAATTTTATTGATCATCACAGGATTGACCGTAATATAGTTCAGGGAAGATTAGTATTAGAGGAAGATGGAGTAAATTATGCAATTATCGC
>DAOVVI010000309.1 GCA_030637245.1 Cyclobacteriaceae bacterium | reverse complement strand
ATTTTTTCTATTAATTCTGAAGAACTTTCTTTTGATGCCTAAACGATTGGCGTATTTATACCAAGTACCGATTCCCATACATACTATTTTGTCACGAAGGGCCTTATAATAAATGGAAAGGGAACTCCAATTCATGAACCTTTCATCGAACAAATAATTCTTAACGATATCCACTTCCGTAGGAAGTAGTTGATTGGGATGTCTGGGTTGACACAATTGAAATATTGAGTTTTGACATTTCTTTTTTTCAAGCCAATAATACATTTGAGAGTGGGACAAGCCAATCGATTTCAATATTCTTTTGGTTCCTAATATTGGTTGGACTTTTTCAATAGTATTGAGGATTACTGTTTTGTTGAGCCTTAATAACTCATCCTTGTTGTCAGCGTACTTGAATAAAGAGGTTATGGTATGGAATAGAAAATACAAGGCTTTAGCTGCTCTTAATAGTTTTTTACTTTTAGCAATTTCCTTCAATACCAAAACATCATTTCCTGAGAGAGAATCACAACCAATAATTCTAGAGATGTCTTTCCTTTTCCAATTTGATAAAGTACTGCTAGGAATTGTTGATTTCAGATCAATTGATAAAGCATCAAAATGATAGGGTAGAATTAAGTTGGTGTGATAGATATTGTAATTGGACAAAATGGATATAAATGATAGTGATTGATGAATATATCAAACATCGGGATAAAATACATCATTACGGCCAATAAACAGGGTTAAGACTGAGTTGTCCCAAATTTGGGACAACATATTATGAAATCATTATGTAATACGCAGGGCATGGACATAGGGGCTGATGCTTATTTGACAAAACCATTTGAGGAAAAAGTGCTGATATCGCAAGTTTCTAATTTAATTTCCCAAAGAAACCGGGTGCAGCAAAATTTTAAAAATATTTTTTTATCGGATAAAACTTTTGAAGTCGGAAACCTTGATAATTATTTCCTCAATAAACTAAATAAAATAATTGATACCAGATATACAAATGAAGAATTCACGGTGGAAGAGCTTTCTTCCGAAATTGGTTTGAGTCGTAGTCAACTACACCGGAAATTAGTGAGTTTAACGAATTGTCCCACTCCAGAGTATATTCGTTTGTATTGAATAAAAAATCTTCTGAGCTACTGTCTAATCAGTATCAAGTAGATGAAATTGCCTATCGTGTTGGCTTTAATGGCCCTTCCTATTTTTCAACATGGTTCAAGAATGTTTATAATGTGTCTCCCAAAGAATTTATGAAAAATCAATGACATCCTATCCATTAAATTTCATGGAAGTTGTGATTATCCCATGAATAGTTGCCCGTCTGATACATCCCAGATAAAAGAAAAATTAGAAGCAGCTATTTTGTCTCTATCAATGTGAAATATCCTTTAGCTGGTTTCCTAATTGTTTTTTATTGTATCCAGCAAGCTTTATTTTAGGATTATGCACAAGCTTTACCACTCGATACTTCACTTTTTGAGAGTCACCGCTATGAATCTGAAAAGCGATTTTTCCTTCCAGTTCACCAGCAGTATCTTTTAGTGCTACAGACAAAGTACCATTGATAGCCGTCCATATGTTATGCCCTACAGCCAGTATCTCATAGCGATTCCATTGCCCGGGTTTAACAGCCTTTTCTCCACGGTCAGTCCAGTCAAGTTTTCCACGCCCGTGCTCATGGTATAAACGTCCCCAAACCTCTCGGCCCACATCTGCCTGATAACCTATTGCCTGTCCTGACTCTTCTTTCCTTTCAGATCGGAACTGAATGCCGGCATTTCTTTCGTTGGGTTCAAGCAATATATCAACACACAGGTAAAAGTCCCTTACTTTCACATCAGACCAAAGAAATTGATTACTTTGAACCGGTTTGTCGGCAACGCCAATAATCGCACCATCTTTTACCGACCAATAACTCATGTCAGATGCCGACCACCCTTTAAGATCCAGCCCGTTAAAAAACATATTGTCAATTTGTGGATTTTTATCCGGTTTTATACCTTTTGCACTTGTAACCATCGCAAAAAAAAGTGCAAGTACAGTAAAAATGTAAATTTTATCTATTTTGAATGTGCGCATTATTTTCAAAAAAACTGAAACTTTCATCATTGTAATTTTTAGTTTATAAGCTCATATTTTTAATTTCTTATTTCGTTTTATGAGTATTAATATTAATCCAGTTTCCTGAGCTCTGGATTCTACAATCAATTTTTTCTTTGTATTTTTTATCCTGAAAGTGATGTTTTTTTACCGAATTTTTATTGCAAAATAATCTGAAAGTATTCAATTAACATCACTTTGCTTATCGTATTTTACATTTTTAGGTCTCATAGTTTCAAATTTCCCAGCCTTCGCGGGGAGTAGAATTTATCATTTTTGAAGCCGTTTCATTACCGAGAATTGTTCTATTAACAGGGTCTATGTCCAGGTTACAGTTCAGATGAAGGGCAATGTTTGCAAATAATATTGCTTCAGTCAGCCGGGCACTCAAGGCAAAGTTTGAATTGCAGGTAGCCTCTCCTTTACAGGCAAGTAACCAGTTGTTGTAATGGTATTTTGTCGCAATATTATGATCAATTTCCCGGTGGGTAGGTGGGATAGATTCTGGAAGCTTCCTAAGTGATTCCTTTATTTTTGGCATCAAATTACGCTGTGCACTGATAGGAAAAAAGTAGGGTTTGGCAGCATGGCTTTCAAGCATAACATGATTCTCACTTCCATACAAGATGGTTCCTCCATGTACGCCTCCCATACCCCGGAATATTTCAAGCTCTTTTGGTCTGGGAACTGGGTAATCCGGACCATGGTACCATCGAGCGATCACATCTTTACCTGTTTTTTTGCATGGAAATGTAAAGGTTATTTTCACACTCTCCGGAAAAGACAATATTCGCGTTTCACTGCTTTCAATTTCAATTTTCTTCGGACAATCGAGATCTAGCACACGGTATGCTGAATCCAAACAATGGCAAACCATGTCCCCTAACATACCAGTACCAAAATCAAACCAATTTCTCCATGCTCCCGGCAAATACCTTGAGCTATATGGCCTTAATTTAGCCGGTCCCACCCATAAATCCCAATTAAGAGTGTCAGGTACCGGTTCTCCTTTTGGATATTCAGTATCTGGATGACTAGTGCCTATATGAGTAGTCCAGGTATCTACTTCTTCAATATCTCCCAGCAGACCCATTTTGACCCATTCATTAAGCAGGAACATACCTGCGCCTGAATGTCCCTGATTTCCCATCTGACAAGCCAGTCCGGTTTTTTTCTCCAGGCTCATTAAATCCCTAACCTCTGAAATGGAATGGGCCAATGGTTTTTCGACATATACATGTTTTCCCATGTTCATACACCATTTTGCAATATAATGGTGAGTATGGTCGGGGGTTGCAATTACTACAGCATCAATCTGTTTACCCAATTCGTCCAGCATCGTTCTGAAATCAAGATACCGTGGAATATCAGGAAACTCTTCATACGCTTCCGATGCTCTTTTATCGTCCACATCAGCAAATGCAACAAGGTTGCAAAGAGGGTTATTATCCTTTAGTGCCCCAATTCCAAAGGCGCCTCTTCCTCCGACACCGACTACAGCTACATTTAAACGATCGCTGGCTGCAACACCTCCTTTTTTAATGCAGGAAGGAAGTACTGACATTCCTGCCAAGGCAATGGTTGATTTCATTAAAAAATATCGTCGTGTATTCATTTTCTTCATCACTTTAATTATTTCTTAAATATATCTTAATTTAATGCCATTAAGTTAAGAGATTATATTGATTTATATGCCCTGCACGTTACAAGATGAATTCATAATTCCATGTCCCAAATTTGGGATAAATTGAATAGCAGCTTTAATGACATCTAGAGGTTGATTGATTGAAAATTATTAGATGATCATTAATATTATTTTATCACATTCAATGTCTTTATAACT
>DAOVVI010000029.1 GCA_030637245.1 Cyclobacteriaceae bacterium | reverse complement strand
GTAATGTACGCCTTCATTGGCGAGGAATTGTTTTGCTGTAATACCAATGATCTTTTCATTTTTTAATACGGCAATACAGTTAAACGTTTTTCCTTCAATGCGAATAGGTAATCCGATAGTAACGGCAATATCCCTGGTCAATGAAATAATTTTTGCAAGAATCAAGACAGCCTTTTCCGGCAGCCATTCGCTAAGGAAAAGATCTTCGCAACCATATCCGGTAAGGCAAAGTTCAGGCAGGCAAAGTATTTTTACCCCCTCTGATTTTGCCTTTTTTATAGCGTATTCAATGTTTTTAAAGTTATTATCCCAATAAATTGGAATTTGATTTAACGCAGCGCCTGCAACTTTAATTTCTGCCATGTAATTATCTCTAATAGCGAAGTGGCAAATATACTATTCAATATGAAGTTTTTCACAAGATTTTAGTGCGGCGTCTTGTTCGGCCTTCTTTTTACTAAAGCCATTTCCGCGGGCAACCGGTTCTCCTTCGATGTAAAGTTCAGCCATAAATTCTTTATTGTGACTTAACCCTTTTATTTCAGTGATTTCGAATTTTACGTCTTTATTTTGTCGATGCGCCCATTCAATTATTTTACTTTTGTGATTAGGATTGGTTTGGATAATTTTTTCCAGATCATATTGCTGGCGCAATAATTTTCTCACAATAAATTTCCTTGTGACCTGATAACCTTTATCCAGATATATTGCACCAATTAATGCCTCCAGGGTATCACCATATATGGATTTATATGCCTGTCGGCTTTTTCTATTGTTAGTAAATTTTACGATATCAGTGACTCCCATTTTTTTTGCAACAAGATTCAGAGCATCACGATTGACGATACGACTTCTGATTTCAGTCAGGAATCCTTCATCTCTTAGAGGGTATTTTTTAAACAGATATTCTGCGACTACGGAGCCAAGAATTGCATCTCCAAGATATTCTAATCTTTCATTAGATTCTCTAAAGCCAATTTCATTTTGTTTTGCGATAGAACGATGTTGAGTGGCTAATTTATACAGTTCAACGTTGCGCGGTTTTATCCCGGTAATAGTTTTTACAGATTTAATTATCCCTCTATCGATTTTTGAGTTAATAAACAAAGCTTTGAAAATCCTCCTGATCAAAGGAAATCAGTTTTAATTGAACTTCTTAAAAATAACTGAGAAGTTATGTCCACCAAATCCAAAAGTGTTGCTCAGCACTGCGTTCACTTCTCGTTTTTGAGCTTTATTAAATGTAAAATTAAGATTATTATCTAATTGATCATCATCAGTAAAATGATTGATGGTTGGCGGAATAATTTGATTTTCTATAGCAAGTATAGCTGCTATGGATTCTACAGCTCCGGCGGCTCCCAGCAAATGCCCCGTCATTGATTTTGTTGAGCTTATATTAAGTTTGTACGCATGGTCACCAAAGACTTTCTTCACACCTTTAGTTTCACTAATGTCGCCTAATGGGGTCGATGTTCCATGAACATTAATATAATCAATTTCTTCAGGTTGCATATTTGCATCCTCAAGAGCATTTTTCATTACCAAGGTTGCGCCATGTCCTTCAGGATGTGGAGCGGTGATATGGTACGCATCAGCGGATAATCCTCCACCAACTAATTCCGCATAAATATGAGCTCCGCGATTTTGAGCATATTCCAATTCTTCCAGGATTAATGCACCTCCTCCTTCTCCCAATACGAAACCATCTCTGTCTTTATCGAATGGCCGTGAGGCCGTTCCAGGAGAATCATTTCTTTCAGAAAGAGCTCTAAGTGCGTTGAAACCTCCAATACCGGCTTCAACAATAGAAGCTTCTGAGCCTCCGGATATCATGATATCCGCTTTACCAAGTCTTATATAATTAAATGATTCAACAATTGCATTGGTTGCAGAAGCACATGCCGACACTGTTGCAAAATTTGGCCCCCTGAATCCATATTTAATACTGATGTAGCCGGCGCTAATATCAGCGATCATTTTAGGTATGAAAAATGGGCTGATTCTAGGTGTTCCATCACCTTTGCAAAGACCCATAACTTCATCCTGAAATGCTTTAATACCTCCAATTCCGGATCCCCAAATTACACCCGCTCTATCTGCATTTATCTTTTCTAAATCAAGGCCGGAATTATCAAACGCCTCCATAGCCGAGACAAGTGCAAAAATTGTAAATAGATCTAATTTCCGGACTTCTTTTCTCTCCAGATAATCGGTAGGGTCAAAGTTTTTAACTTCGCAGGCAAATTGTGTTTTGAATTTTGAGGCATCAAATCGTGTTATAGGGTCGGCGCCACTAACACCGTTAACCAATCCGCTCCAGTAATCTTTCACGTTATTGCCAAGCGGTGTTAACGCACCTAACCCTGTAACTACTACTCTTTTTAAATTCATAAAAGAATTTTGGTTATAAAAAGATATTTAGCTTTTTACGTTCTCTTCAAGATACGTTATTGCTTGACCAACTGTGGCTATGTTTTCAGCCTGATCGTCTGGAATGGAAATGTTAAACTCTTTTTCAAACTCCATTATCAATTCAACTGTGTCCAAAGAATCAGCTCCCAAATCGTTGGTGAAACTTGCCTCTGGAGTAACTTCTGATTCTTCAACTCCAAGTTTATCAATAATGATTCCTTTTACTTTTTGTGCAATTTCTGACATTTTATTCTGTAGATTTTGTTAAAACTCAGTGCAAAGAAATACATTTCATAAAACAATGTCAAACTATTTTTATAAAGTTCAGTTTTTATACGTTTAGACCATTTTCAGGCCTATTTTTGAAAAGTTTTAAAACTATTCTTTGTCGCTTACTCATGAAATTATAAATTTTTAACGGTGTTTAGTTGATATTGAAATTCAGTAATTTAAATTTACTTCCATGTAATTGATAAGACATTGTTATGAAAAAAAGAAAGTTGGATGCGGAATTTGATTACGATTTTTCATTGCTAGGAATTATTTCAGCACTTAAAGAATACAAGTTGGCATGGTTGATCAACAGCCATTTGGATGTACAACTCGACAAAGTGAAAGATATAGAGATTGAATTTCTAAAAAGTCAGAATTTGATCATTTCAAATTATGTGTGCGAGAGCGAGCACAGCATCCTGAGGTTGTTAAAAAATAAATCTGTTGATCAAATTGGAGATAATCCTGCTTTTCTTATTCCTGAATTGAAACGCTTTGACTACTTTATACTCATCCGGGGCTTTGAAGATACTTTTACAAATCAGGAGCTGAAGATGAAAATATCATCTATTCCCAGAGTTCAGTATGTACAAATATTTCCTGTAGAAAGTCTCAAATCCAAAGAAAATCTTTTTTTCTAATCCGGCTATTATACTTATTAAATTGGAAAAATACCTGCCTGGAAGGTATGCGGGAAATTGCGGGAGGAGGCCTGATACCGATGTCAAATCAAACCTCATTTTTTACAGGTTTAGCCAGAATTACTTTTTCCCTTTCTACGATCACTGTACCGGCAGGAGCTCCTTTTGCTTTTCTAACATATTTTTTCGGTGTATAGAGTACCCTGCAAAGTGTCTCTGATTTATTTTTGGAATAAAAGGCTGCGAAGGATGCGGCTTTTTCAATCACCTTTTTGGGAAAATTCTGATTTGATTTTCTTTTAATAACGACATGAGATCCAGATGTATCTTTTGCATGAAGAAAAAGGTCTTCTTTACCGGCAATCTGAAAGGTCAGTTTTTCATTTTTTACAGCGTTTTTCCCAATTAATATTTCATAATCCATGAAGTGAACGATTTGATAGGGACGTTCGGTTTGCTTAGATTTTATTTTGGTCTTTTTCCCCAAATGTTTCAATTCAGAGATTTGACCAAGGTCATCTATCTGCTTTTTTAATTCTGTAACACGAACTTTTCTGCTCTCTATATTTTTCTTTATTGTATCAATTTCAATCCGTTGATTTTTTGCTTTTTTATAATATTTTTCAGCGTTCAACTGTGGTGAAAGCATGGATTTTAAATGGATTTTCACCGGCTTTTGAGTATAAAAATCATTGATTTCAATTTCAGTGGAATGAGGTTTGATGATATGTAAATTTGCCATGATTAAATCTCCAATATTTTTATAATTGGAAGCGGAAAGTAGCTTCTCAAGTTTTAATGAAGATTTACTGATATAGGATTCGCTTTTTTTTATTTGTTTGCCAAGCGAATTTCTAAGTATGGATTTCTCTTTTTCCAGCCTGAAGGATGAAATGTATCTCTTATAAAAAGCATTTAAGGTTTCAATAGGCTCCTGATATCTAAGATCCGTTGAATTGAGCTCAAACAAATTTAATTTTGGCAAACCTCCTTCACCATAGTGAATAATAAAAACCGGGGCGTTAAGGTATTCAAGCAATGTGATCAAACATTTATATTGTTCTTCCAATTCTAATTGATCATAGTTTTTATTTTCAAAATACAGGTCAAATGATTTTCCAAAAGTCGGGATCAATTTTTTATACTTACCGCCAGCATTCTCAAATGATGCTCTATCAGTTGAAATGTGATTGGAGAGGTTGTTAATCTGTATCTGGAAATCTTGTTTTAAATTATTTTTAAAAACTTCTATGATTTTTTCTTTATGAATTAAAACTACGTTCGATCTGTTGCTATGCATTTTAAAAAGCAATAAAAATTTATCATGAAACTTAAGGTAAAAGCTTCTGTCTTGATCAATTTGGATTATATCTACAATTTCCCGGCCAATGATCTGATTAAATAAATCAACACTATTTCGGCGTGCCCGATTGAAAACCTCGGGGAATGAAAGACAACAAAATGAAGGATCCAGGTGTGCTTTAATGAATCTTTCCTCCTTTTCAGTATATAATGAAATTACCAATTCATTTTTAGCCTGGCTAAAGATTTCACCGATTCTAAATCCTTTCAATTCCTTTTTGAGTTGCCTGCTGAGCTGCCTTAGGAAATAATAATTGTTATGCATGAATCAAATAGTAATGGTAAGGCCGTCATAAGCAAGATTTACATTTGGCGGCAGTTCTTTTGATACTTCATCATGCAATCCCAACTTGTGACTAATATGGATTAAAAAAGCATTTTCGGGTTGGATTATATCAATTATCTTCAATGCCTCTTCCAGGGTGAAATGGGATATATGATTATCCCTTTGCAGTGCGTTTATAACCAGTGTTTTCGAGCCGCGGATCTTAGCTATCTCTTTTTCCGAAATTGTATTGGCGTCTGTGATATATGTAAAATTCTTTATCCTAAATCCAAGAACGGGAAGTTTGTGATGCAATACCTCTATTGGCGTTATTGCAAGATCTCCTATCAGAAAGGGCCTGTTATCTATTTGATGAATCTCAAGTTGTGGGACTCCTGGATATTTATTCTCAAATACATAGTGAAATTCACGCTTTATCTGATCTATCACAAGGTCATTGCCATAAATGGGCATGGCCTTTTTTTGCTTAAAATTGAAGCTTCTAATATCATCTAAACCGGCAATATGATCACGATGTTGATGTGTAAATAGAATTGCGTCGAGGTGCGTTATCCCTGCTCTTAATATCTGGTATCGAAAATCCGGGCCTGAATCAATAAGTATATTGTGCCCATCAGTTTCGATCAAAGCGGATGTTCTTAGCCGGTTATCTTTCGAATTACCGGAACTACAAACACGGCAATTGCAGGCAATTACCGGAACGCCTTGAGAAGTTCCTGTCCCTAAAAATGTGACTTTTAAACTCAATTTTCTACGCTAAACTCTAAATTTAATAATTAATTTCATTTGGTGATAAGCCAGCCGACGAGGCAGGATACTTGCCGGAAGGCGGGTTGACAAACAGATCAAATAACTAAGCAGTTGCAATAATTAAATTTTCAAATGCAATCATCGAATTGCCTGGCCACCCGTCTCGCACTAGGCGGCGTCCTGATTTTTAGCTTTTTTCTAGTTATCCATAATTAATTCCTGAACTATTCAGGCTTAGCTCGTTATATAATTTCAGGTTTTTAGGATTTAATTTTTCTGTATTGAAGTCTATTGATTTTATTATCTCTAACAGACAATTGATTTTACCTTCCAGAGAATAAAACTTATTAACAACCACAACCTTAGTATCTCTAATGATGCAGTATCCTGATTTAAAATTGCCTTTTTCGTAACGTAAGATGTAGTCAGATTCAGAGAAAACATCCTCTAATTTATTGAGGAAATGTTTGGAATACCTTATTTCCATCTAGCTTGTTAAATTCTTCACTGTTTCTACGAGGGCATCAAAATTCAGCGGTTTTTGGAGATAATCGTTAATTCCCACACTATTAAAATCCTCCATTGAGTAATTTTTAGCATTGCCGGTGATGGCTACAATGGGTATTTGAGCCTTTTTTGTATTTCCTAGCTCCCTGATTTTTTGTGCGCATTCCATTCCATCCATCAAAGGCATATTGATATCCATTAGAATAATATCGAAATCTTCCGTTTCCAACATCTCTAGTACCTTCAACCCATTTTTTGCAGAATGAATTTGTTAGTTTTGGATTTGTAAGATTCTCCTGGTCAAGTTTTGAATAACAGAACTATCTTCAGCAATAAGTACTTTTTTTAACTCCATGTTTTAATCATTTAGAAAAGTTGGATAATAATTTTCGAATTCTTCAAAATTCCTTTTCAATTCATTCAATTCACTTTCAAGGCCTTTATAAATTCTTTTTTCTTCTTTCAATCTAGCTTCAATATCTATGGTGAGAAGTGAAACCTTTTCAATTCCCAAAGTTCCGGCATTTCCTTTTAATGTATGCAAATTAATTAAAATATTTTCGTAGTTACCATCATTTAAAGAAAGAATACAGCCATCAATTTGCTCACGGCTTTCATTTTCAAAATCGGTAAATACACTCAATACCATTTCCTGACCTCCATATTTTTTGAGTTGCTCAACTATCTCCAAATTAATAATAGCCTCTTTTTCTTCAACAACTGAAATCTCAATTTCCTTAGCGCCTTTTTCTATATGAAGAAGTGATCTTATTTTATTCAAAAGTTCGCTGGCCTTAATTGGTTTTGAAATGTAATCATCCAATCCTGATTTTATAAAACGTTCCTTATCTTCCTTCATCGAATAGGCGGTCATTGCAACGATTGGAGCCAGGTTTTTAATACCAAGAGCCTTTATTTTTTTGGTGGCCGTTACCCCATCCATATCTGGCATTTGAATGTCCATGAATATGACGTCGTAATCTTTTTTTCTCGCTTTATTTATGGAATCCTGCCCATTGACAGCAACATCTACCTCGCAGCCAGATTTTTTCATAATTTCTCCTGCCACCTGGCGATTGACCATATTGTCATCAACAAGAAGAATTTTAGGGATTTTCTCATTAAAGAAATTGCTGATCTTGACGTCTTTCTTCAACAATTCCTCTTCATCAATTATATCTTCATCCGTTTCTTCTGCTTCGAAAGTGAACCAGAAGGAGCTGCCAAGACCAAGTGCGGAATACACACCAATATCTCCTCCCATAAGTTTACAAAGTTCTTTGGAGATGGAAAGACCGAGACCGGTACCTCCAAAAGTTTTTGTGGACGAATCTTCTATCTGGCTGAAAGTACTGAATAGTTTTTTAACATTTCCTTGTGAAATACCAATTCCACTGTCGCTGACCACTACCTTAATTATATTTCTATCTACATTTTTCACAATAGTCTTAAGGCTGATATTTATGGATCCGCCACCGTCCGTAAATTTGATCGCGTTTGAAGCCAGATTAGATAGTACCTGGAGCAACCTTGTTTCGTCAATCAACACTTTTGCCGGAAGGTTTTTATCCATGTGGTAGTATAGATTGATATCTTTTGCCTGCGCCTGTTGAGAAAATAGAGCATAAAGTTTTTCCAGCGTATATTTTAGTTTAACAGGTATTTTTTTTAATTCAAGTTTCCCAGCTTCAATCTTTGATAAATCAAGAATATCATTCAGAATATATAATAAAGTTTCAGAAGATTTTTTAATGGTTTGGACATACCTGAGTTGTTCTTCACTCAATAATGTATTATTCATCAAGTCAATGGTACCGATTACTCCATTCATAGGAGTTCGGATCTCGTGGCTCATGTTGGCAAGGAAATTTTCTTTTACCTTTAGTGAACGTTCAGCTACTTCTTTAGCTTTTTGCAGTTCCAGGGTTGCCTCTTTGAGTTTGGTAATATCTCTTGCTACACCTTCGATAAAGACATATTCATTGTTTTTAAATAAAACCCTGATATTGCATAGAAATTGCAATTCTTTCCCGGATTTAGTTTTTACCGATGCTTCTACGTTTCTTAGGCTCTTCTCACGTAAAAGTCTTATAATAAGCTTTTTAGACTGCTTTGCATTTGGATAGAAATTGACGATATTGTTTCCCACAACAAAATCTTCATCATATCCCAATAGTTCTTTTACAGAAGGGCTAACTAGTGTAATAGTTCCTTTTTTGTCACATCGGAAATAAATATCCTGGAATGATTCAAAAATATTCCTGAATTTTTCTTCACTTTCCAGGAGCGCTAAGTCAGAAAATTTCTTTTCTGTAATGTCGTGGGCTATACCGGAAACTTCATGAATAGTCCCGTCTTCCTGATAAATTGGATTTAGATAGATCTCCTTCCAGATTTCCTGCTTAATGTTCTTGTTATCAAGTGATGTTTCAAAATGCAGGAATTTCCCGTCGAGAACTTCCTGATATTTTTCTTTCCAGAACTGCTCATCGTCCGATCGCTTTTTTGGTTTTCTGCCCCTTTTACTTTTCTCAATTGTATCAAGTTTGTAGAACTCTTTATTCGTCTTAAAATAATTCTGATTGAATGAAGTAAAATTAAAATTATTATCAACAGACCAAATCAAGTGGCTACTGCTTTCAAAAATTGCCTTCAAACGGGCAGATTGTTCATATATTTTATGTTCTTTTTGTTTCCTTTCAATGGCCAAGGCAACCTGGCCAGATATGAAATCCAATAATTCAAGATCTTTATAGGTATATGTATTTCTATGTGTGTAGCATTGTAAAGAGATAATACCTATTACTCTATTTGATATTTTTAAGGGCACACCAAGCCATATTTTAGGAATTTTCCCATTCATGGTTATTTTCCCGTGATGTTTAAGGTTTACAATATCCTTCTCATATAAAAACAAAGGCTTATTGGACCCCATCGCATATTCTGTAAGGCCGCTGCTCAGTTTACGTTCAAATTTATTTTCAACAATGGAAGTATTCTCATCGATGAAATATGGAAAATTGAGCTTTTTATTTGCCTGATCTACAAGGGCAACATAAAAGTTTTTAGTTTCTATTATGTTGCCTAACTCATGGTGTATATTTGCAAATAACGATTCTATATTGGAGCTGTGAATTGCCATATTTGCAATTTTGTAGTAAAGAGACTGGGCTCTCTCAGCTCTTATCCTTTCCGTGATGTCATGAAATATCCCTTTAAATTCGATAGGCTTTCCATTCCTGAATGAACAATTCACACCACCGGTCAAATATATTTTTTTTCCGTTTTTGGCCATAAAAACGGTATCAAATTTATCTACATTTTTACCTTCAAGTATTAAGTCTAGCGCAATGGATGTTTTGCTTACATAATCCGGATGAACTATATCATTAAATTTTATATT
>DAOVVI010000429.1 GCA_030637245.1 Cyclobacteriaceae bacterium | reverse complement strand
TTGTTTTTTTGGAGCTATTGCTTCTATCCTTTTGATTATACTTATTACAACAACGTCAAATGAGATCAGAATCGGTGACTATAAGAGTTTTATCATTTGTTGCTTTTAATCATCTCATCATACTTCAACTTTTCCGAGTATTGTCATTGGATACTGTACTTCTTTTTCAATTCTATACAATGGGCAGGAAAGGCAGATGGTGATTTATATTCGTGTTTACATGGGTTTTAATGAGGGATACAAAACTTTATTTGAAAATTAAAAGCTCATGCTTCTTATCTTTTTAACCTCCTGTAAAAACTCAATAAATTTCCAATAACGATCAAACACGCTCCCAGTATCTTTGGATTAGGCATTGGTTCTTTTAGCCAAAAGTAACTTATCAGCATGGTCATAGGTATTAGCAGATAAAAAATCACGCTGGATACCGTAGTGGATAATTTTGTAGTGACTCGTACCCACAGTGAATGCGCAATGAAAGTACCGGGAATCGCCAAGTACAATAATGACCACCAATCTGTTGGTACAAGTCGCCAATCTGTCCATGGGATAAAAAACATAAATATAATCCAGGCAAAAAAGAACTGTCCAAAAATCCGAATTCTTTCAGGTATAAAATGATATTTCTGGTGTAGAATCGGTAAAAGAGCGAAACAAAACCCACTAAAGACCGCCAGGAGAATTCCAACTGTAGCGTTATTTGAGAATGAAAATTCAGGAACCACCAAATAGGTTCCAAACATCGCTAACACTAAGGCAGTAAAGTCAAATATACCGGGTTTGTCTTTTCTCAGCGCCCACCCTAAAAAAATCAGATGTATTCCATATGTGGACGCGCCTAAAATGCCAATGGACGCCGTAGCTTTTTTAATACTCAAAAAGTACGTTATCCAATGAATTGAAAAAAGAACCCCAATAATAATTAATGGAAAAATCATTGACTTACTTAATGGCCTGTCATTTTTAACAGGTCTTAAAAATAGGCCTATCAAGATCGTTGCTACACTCAACCTGAATAAACCAATGGTCAATGGGTTTGCAGATGTAAATTTGATAAATACAGGAACGCCAGCCATCAATATCAGTGAAATGGCTGCTTCCATTCCTATTTTTATTTTTCCTTCATTATGTGATAAATCCAAATGATTTAGCTTTTGCCCATAAAAATGATATTCCCAATTATAATCACAAAATTCCTATTCATAATAATGCAAAGCAAACAACGTCAATTTATTACAATTCAAAAAATCATTACTTTGTTTGTCCTTCCCCGGAATTGAACCTTTCAATTCAGTTTCTAATGAATATCCATCCATTCATAGATTAAAATTGATTTACTCAACAGCGTGTCAGAAATTAAAATATTTAGGCAAAGTCGAATAAATATCACCACTTTAAAATGATCTGAATATTGGAGTACTATTATTATTTCGTAATTTAAATGATTCCTTTAAACTCTTCTGAAATGAAACGGACATACAACAATTCTAAAAACAGTCGTCGCAAATTTATTCAAACTACTGCTGCTGTTGCTGGTGGTGTAGCTATATCACCGCTAACTATGGCAAACAATCCTCACATAAATGTTGACAATACAATTAAAATTGCATTGATAGGATGTGGTGGTAGAGGTTCCGGCGCTGCAAATGAGGCACTTAATACAGGAGATGATGTACGTCTTGTCGCCATGGCTGATACTTTCCAGGAAAAGCTTGATTCCTCATATAAAAACCTACTGGAAATACATGGGAAAAAGGTATCTGTTAGAGAAGACCATAAATTTATAGGTCTTGATGGATATAAAGATGCAATTAGTTTGGCAGATGTGGTGTTTCTGGCCACACCCCCGGGTTTCCGACCAATCCATTTTGAAGAAGCTATCAGACAGGGTAAGCATGTTTTTATGGAGAAACCTGTTGCTACGGATGCCCCTGGTGTTAGAAATATAATTGAGGTTGCAAAAAAGGCCAAGGAAAAAAATTTGAAGGTCGTCGTTGGCCATCATCTCAGGTTTCAAAAAAGCAGCATCGAGTTAATAAATAAATTGCAAAGTGGTGTTATTGGAGATATCATAAATATGCGTGCTTATTTCAATACCGGAGGTGTCTGGGTTAGAGACAGGAAACCGGGCATGACAGAAATGGAATATCAAGTATGGAATTGGTATTACTTCAACTGGCTTAGTGGAGATCATATTGTAGAACAGCATGTACATGATTTGGATCTCATGAATTGGCTGAAAGGTTCACATCCTGTGAAGGCCCAGGGGATGGGAGGGAGACAGACGAGGACTGGCAATGAGTATGGGCAGATCTTCGACCATCATTTTGTTGAATATCAGTATCCTGATGGATCTATGTTAAACAGCCAGTGCAGACATCAAAAAGGCTGCTGGAATAATTGGTCTGATGCCGGCCAGGGAACAAAAGGAACATTTAACTGCGTACCGGCACGACAATTATCTACTATTTATGACAATAAAGGGAACGTCATCTGGGAATACCTGGGCAAGGATGATACCGAACCACACCAGGTTGAACAGACTGAATTTTTCAGAATGCTTCGTCAGGACGAATATATAAATCAGGCTGAATCCGGAGCCATTAGTACCATGACAGGTATTATGGGAAGAATGGCAACCTACAGTGGACAGGAAATTACATGGGAAGAAGCCATTAATTCAACTAAAAATTTACTGCCTAAGGAATTTTCGTGGTCGGCAGAACCCCCGGTGAAACCTGATGAAAACGGAGCGTATCCAATCCCGATGCCGGGAACTTATAAGGTCACGTAGAATACCTAAACTACCTCCAATCCAATTTGGAGGTCTTGGATTCTGCTGGCGAGCATTTTTCATACATGCTTAATTATTAAAGTCCTTATAATGATATCAGCCATGGAAAAATAATGCATTATTGCTTGCTTAGATGGCTGGTGAAATCTTTGACCGGGATTGCAAATCCCTATCATGGTCATATAATCTGATATCAGACACACCTCACAGACACACGCTTGTAGAGTTATTTTAGTTATTGGACTTCGCTTATAAAATTTTCATGTTGAATATTTCTTTAT
>DAOVVI010000006.1 GCA_030637245.1 Cyclobacteriaceae bacterium | reverse complement strand
GCTCCATCTTTCAATATCCATTAAATCCTGCATTACTCCCTTGCCTTCTATGATCTTTATCAATTTATTTTTCATCAATATGGGCAGAGTACGGCAAGGAGTACAGGAACCACAAGATTCCTCAATAAAGAAATCAGTGAAATTTAAAACAATATCCTTGAGAATATCTCTTCTATTATTAATAATGATCATAGAGCCGCCGGTAGCCAGGTCTTCATAGCCAAGGGTTCTTTCAAAATCATTAGGGCCAATACATGTTCCTGAAGGACCTCCCACCTGCACTCCCTGTACTTGCTCGGCGCCAACCATTTCAAGAATATCATTTACTGCAAATCCCCATTCAACTTCATAAACCCCCGGATACCTGCAATCACCGGAAACAGACAGTAACTTGGTCCCCGTAGATTCTCTTGTGCCAAAACCTTTGTACCATTCACCGCCATTTAAAACTACTTTCACAACTGAGCAAAGCGTCTCTACATTGTTTACAATAGTCGGCTGCCCAAGATAACCTTTCTCAACAGGGAAAGGAGGACGGTCCCTGGGCTCGCCTCTTTTGCCCTCGGCAGATTCGATCAATGCCGATTCTTCACCACACACATAAGCTCCGGCGCCAAATTGAATTCTAATATCAAAATCGAATCCTTTTTTACCGCCAATATTTTTTCCTAAAAGTTGCTTATGTCTCATTTCTTCAAGGATACTTTCCATGAATTTATGAAGATATTTGTATTCATACCTGAGGTAAAGGATGCCTTCGCTGGCGCCTACGGCATATGCGGCAACTGTCATTCCTTCAAATAGTAATCGGGGCCTTTCGGTCATGATTACTCTGTCTTTGAAGGTTCCGGGTTCTCCTTCATCGGCATTGCAAAATATATATCTGCGATCGCCATGAGATTTTCTGCAAAAATCCCATTTCAATCCTGTTGGGAATCCTGCACCTCCACGACCACGGATATTGGATAGTTTTACTTCTTCAATAACATCCTCCGGATTTAATTTAATGATCTTTTTAATAGCCTTTCCTACAGTATAATCCGAAGATAATATCGGCCCTTTTTTCATAATATGATTATTGACCACGGCATTGATTAATTCCAGACTATTGTTCCCATCTCCGTAACTTGCCTGAAACATATTCTCAACTTTGACACCATCGCGGATATCCTGAATAATCTCTTTTACTCTAAAACGCGTCAGTCTTGTGAAAACAGTACCGTTAATGATTGCTGCCGGTTCCTGATCATTCATGCCAATGCAGGAAGTATTAAAAAGTCCGATCAATCCATCGCCAGATACATGTCCGAATTTACAACCTGCTTCTTTCTCAAAAGCTAAAGCGACATCCTTCCTGCCATGCATGAATGCAACAGCACTATCGTTGAGGTAAACCGTATATTTTCCTCTCGACTTAGTTGAAAAAAAATGGTAAAAAGAAATAGTTTGTTCGAGATCTACTCGCGATATGTCTAATGTGTTTGCAATTTGGTTTGCTGCATTTTCCTGTATGAAACCAAAAGCATCCTGAGTGTCTATTAAGATGTCCATTAGCCGGGTTTTATCCGCACTATACTTTTTGATGATGGCATCAATCGTTTTATTCATAGCATCAATAGTTGGTTTGAAATGAAAAAGAATCTATTATAATCGGAAAAATATTTTCCCTCAAAAAATGAAAACTTTTATTCGTATTATTAACAAATTTATATCCTTAAAAAATCCTCAAATGATGAAAATTTTTTAAAAAAGTTCAAAAACTCAACCAGTTGGTTTTATTATGATTTTCAGGCTAAAATTAGTAAAAAGGGCCTCGTCAAGCTATTTTGAGAGGTAATTCATAAAGATTATAAAGAAATTGAAGTCGATAGTGCTTATATCCCATTATTGAAAAATTTTTACAATAAATAAGAATCACTTTTTTATTGATAAAATATCCCTAATTCTAGTGAAAAATTTGAAATAAGATATTGCAGATGAAACGATATCAGTTCCTGATAAAGAATTCATGGTTAACTCTCATGCGAAAATAAGCTATAACCCTAATTTAACTTCCTTTCCTGTAGCTATTTTTCATCTCAATACATAACGAATATGAATCGGGGAGTTGGGGAAAGTGTATTCGCGTCCGTAAGTGAAATTGGTAACTAACGAGTTTTTACATTTTTGCTCCGCAAAATTTGCAATACTTGGCATCTACGTCATGTCCTTCCCTGCTGCAAGAAGGGCATGCCTGAGTGCTTATTTCCTTATTTTTAGCATGGTGAATTTGTGAAGCAACAATTCCCGTTGGGACAGCAATAATGCCATATCCGAGTATCATGATAAAAGAAGCTAAAGTTTGACCAACAACAGTGGTTGGCGCAATATCTCCATAACCCACTGTAGTCATTGTAACAATTGCCCAGTAAATACTTCTTGGAATACTGTCAAACCCGTTTTCACCGCCCTCAATGATGTACATCAAAGTACCAACAATTAGCATGACACAAACCACACTGACTAGAAATACAATAATTTTTGGAAGACTTGCTTTTAACGCATAAAACAGTTTGTTGCCTTCACTGAGAAAACGAACAAGTTTTAATACTCTAAATATTCTTAGTAATCTCATTATCCTCAAAACAATGAGCGCCTGCGTACCAAAAAAGAAGAGGCTTAGGTATGTTGGTATTATAGATAAAAGATCAATTATTCCATAAAAACTTTTGATATAGTAAATCGGCTTTTTGAGCACTATTATTCTCGCTATATATTCAAGAGTAAAAAGAATGGTAAAAATCCATTCCATAGTCTTAAAGGCATTCCCGTATTTCAGGTTAATACTTTGTACACTTTCCATCATCACCACTAATACGCTCGTGAGAATTGCGCAAATTAATAGCAGGTCAAAAAACTTTCCCCGGAAAGTATCCGCCTCAAAAATTATTTCGTGTAACTTTTGTCTCGTTGATTCACTAAAAAAAGTCATTACTTCATCATTATTTTTAAAAGGTCAGGTGTTTTCATGGTGAAATTACCACATTTTTACAATTACAATTCTAACAATAGTTAAAAACTATTAATGGGAGTTTAAAACCTTTGCTGTAGTGTATTATTATTTTATTTTTGCTTTTAAACTAAAATATAAATGAGCGTATTAGTAAATAAGGATTCGAAGATATTGATTCAGGGTTTTACTGGTTCGGAAGGGTCGTTTCATGCCCAACAAATGATTGATTACGGAACAAATGTTGTGGGCGGTGTAACTCCGGGAAAAGGGGGGCAAAGTCATTTAGGTAAGCCTGTATTTAATTCTGTAAGTGAGGCAGTAGAAAAAAGCGGGGCAGATGTAAGTGTCATTTTCGTGCCGCCGTCATTTGCCGCAGATGCAATATTAGAAGCTGTTGATGCCGGAATAAAATTGGTAATTATCATTACCGAGGGTATTCCTACTCGCGATATGATGATAGTAAAAGACCTTGTCAAGCACAAAGATGTTACACTTGTCGGCCCTAATTGTCCGGGAGTTATTACGCCCGGAGAGGCCAAAGTTGGAATCATGCCTGGATTTATCCATAAAAAGGGAACAATTGGCATTGTTTCAAGGTCAGGAACACTTACCTATGAGGCTGTGGATCAAATAACAAAAGCCGGTCTTGGTCAATCTACCTGTATTGGTATTGGTGGAGATCCAATTATTGGAACCACAACAATGGAAGCAGTAAAACTACTAATGGAAGACCCGGAGACAGAGGGGATCATTATGATTGGCGAAATTGGTGGAAGCATGGAATCTGAAGCCGCTTATTGGATCAAAGAAAATGGAACCAAACCTGTTGTAGGTTTCGTTGCAGGACAAACTGCCCCTCCCGGTAGAAGAATGGGACACGCAGGAGCAATTATCGGTGGCGCTGATGATACTGCTGCGGCTAAAATGAAGATTATGAAAGAATGTGGCCTTATTGTTGTAGAATCTCCTGCAGATTTAGGATCTACAATGGCCGAAGTATTAAAAGTTCAAGCTTAATAAAAAGTATCTGAAACCTATAATTGAAAAAGGCGAGTTTGAACTCGCCTTTTTTATTGATGGATTTCAACGGTTATTTTGCATAAGACACGGATCTCATCTCGCGTATTACCGTAACTTTTATCTGACCGGGGTATTGCATATCTTTTTCTATCTTTTGAGAAATGTCAAACGAAAGTTGCGATGCATTAGTATCAGTAACAGAATCAGCATCTACAATCACCCGAAGTTCACGGCCGGCCTGAATAGCAAAACATTTATTTACACCATCAAAACCAAGCGCTAACGCCTCCAGCTCTTTAAGACGTTTCATATAGCTTTCCATGATCTCTCTTCTTGCTCCTGGTCTGGATCCGGAAATAGCGTCGCAAGCTTGAATGATAGGAGAAATCATTGATGTCATTTCAATTTCATCATGGTGGGCGCCAATGGCATTACAAACTTCCTTATTTTCATTATACTTCTTAGCCAAATCCATACCTAACAATGCATGGGGTATTTCAGGCTCTTCATGCCAGACTTTTCCAATATCGTGTAGTAAGCCGGCCCGCTTTGCATGCTTAGCATTTAAGCCCAGTTCAGCAGCCATCGTCGCACACAGTTTGGCAACTTCCCTGGAATGTTGCAGCAAATTCTGTCCGTAGGAAGACCGGAATCTCATGCGGCCTATTAATTTGATTAACTCCGGATGCAAACCGTGAATACCTAAGTCGATGATTGTTTTTTCCCCAATTTCAATGATCTCTTCATCAATGTTCTTTTTGGTTTTCCCTACTACTTCTTCAATCCTGGCCGGATGAATACGGCCATCAGTAACAAGTCGATGAAGAGAAAGCCGGGCTATTTCTCTTCTGACGGGATCAAATCCGGAAATAATGATAGCCTCAGGTGTATCGTCCACAATTATTTCTATACCGGTAGCTGCCTCAAGAGCTCTTATATTTCTTCCTTCTCTTCCTATGATCTTCCCCTTAACATCATCGCTTTCAATATTGAACACCGAAACACAGTTTTCAATTGCATTTTCTGTTGCAGTACGCTGGATAGTTTCTATAACCACTTTCTTTGATTGCTTAGTTGCAGTCATTTTTGCTTCTTCCATGATCTCCTTGATATAGGAAGAAGCCTTGGTTTGAGCTTCATCTTGTAAGGCTTTTACCAACTGATCTTCGGCCTCAGCTGCAGATAGGTTGGCTATCTTTTCAAGCGCATTTACCTGCTCTTGCTTTATCTTATCCAAATCAGATTTTCTCTTACTCATTATTTCCAACTGGGCAGTCAGATTTTCTTTCATGCTATCCAATTCAGCCTCTTTACGCTTATTTTGTTCAATCTGTTTTGAAAAATGTTGCTCCTTTTGCCTTAGCCTATTTTCATTGTTGATGATCTGATTCTTTTTTCGATTAGCTTCTTCTTCAAATTCTGTTTTTAACTTAAGAAGCTGCTCCTTGGCTTCTATTATTTTATCTTTTTTAATTGTCTCAGCCTGTAATTCGGCTTCTTTTAAAAGGATATCTGATTTCTCTTTTATTTTCTGTTCTTCAGAAGAAAATGCTTTTTTCAGAATTACTCTTCCAATGATTACTCCGGCTATTAGTCCACCTAGGGCGCCAACAAGCAAGGTTATGGTATCCATACGTATCTATTTATAAATTAATGAATGGTGGGTTCTGAAGCTTAAGAGTAAAAATGATTCGACTGATGCGCAGGACTAGCCTGTAACTTCAGAAATAAGTCTGTTTAGGTAACTTATTTTATCTACCGCAGATTCACCGGTACTTGTAGAATTGGCTTCAGCTTGGAGTTTTTCGTAGAGACTGTCAAAAGCCACCATGGCTAATAAGTCTTGTTTGTCATCTATGCCAAACTGATCTCTATAAAGTTTTATTTTTTCATTTATCTTTTTTCCGGCAAGCCTAATCCTCTCCTCATCCTCTGCGTCAACTTTCATAGGGTATTCCCTATCTGCAATTTTTATATTTATTGAAAGTTCTTCCATTTACGATAAGATATATCTCTATTATCTACTCAATTGGTTGATACACTTATCAATTTCTTTGATGTAGTCATCGATTTTATTTTTAACCTCTGTAGCCTCAGATTCTCCCACAGAAATACTATCTACAATAGTACTAATTTTAATCTTATTTTGAAAATCTATGATTTGCTGTTCTTTGGAATCGAGAAGGGTTTTTAATTCGAGGTTTTGATTTTCCAGATCATTACTGTTTTTTTTCTCCTGGGAATACTGTGTCATTAAGAGCCTGATTTTTCTTTCAAGCGTTTGAAGTTCATTGTTAAGCCGATCTCTTTTCATGTTTATTGTCTAATAACAGCCCCTAGATTCGATTCAAATTTTTTCATTAGCCGATTCATAATTTTTTCAATTACCTTATCGGTCAAAGTTTTGGTTTTATCTTGCAATATAAAACTTAATGCATAAGCTTTTTTGTCTTTTTCTATCTTTTCTCCTACATAGTAATCAAAAACATTAATGTCTTTGAGTATGCCTGAAAATTCCCTGTCAGCAACTACTTCTCTGATTTGTTCAAACGTTACAGATTTGTCCAGAACTAATGACAAATCCCGTTTAACCTCCGGAAATTTGGATATTTCTTCTGCATTAAATCCTGTTTTAATAGAAGAAAGTAACCTTTCAAAATCTATTTCGGCATAAAAAACTTCCTGTTCAATGGACAACAGATTTGTGATATTTTTATTTAAAAGTCCAATTTTTGCTACATTAAAATCATTTTGAATTATACCTAAACCAAATTTAAAAATTTCCTCTTCAAGAATAAAAGACTTATATCGATCAGCGGTTAATTTTTCAATTAACTTAAGAACTATAACTGACAAATCATGAAACTCGACAGGTTTATTTTTGGCAATCCAGGACTCCTGGCTATTTTGGCCTGTGAACCAAAGACCCAGGTAATATTTTTCTTCATACTTATTTTGTGTTGATTTTTTATAAACAGAACCAAATTCAAATAACTTAAGATTATTTTGCTTTCTATTGATATTATGAGAAATTACTTCCAGACCTGTAAATAGTAAACTCTGTCTTAGCACACCTAAATCCTCGCTCAATTTATTGAGAATAGTTACATTTTCATTGTCATTCAGGAATGAGGCATTTTCTGCATACGAAGATTTAGTTAGCGAATTTGTGCTAATTTCATAAAAACCATTCGAGACTAGTAAATCAGAAGCCTTATGTTGGGTGGATTCGGGTGTGACCTCTGGGAAATCCGCAAGATAATTACTCGACAGTGTCTTTTTTAACTCAATATTTTCATAACCGTAAATTCTCAAAATTTCTTCAATAACATCTGCTTCTCTAGTTACATCCACACGGTAAGGTGGAATTTTGGCAATAAATCCATTGGCACTTTTATTTTTGATTTCTATATCGAGGTTTTTAAGGATATTGAATATGACCTCTTTACCTATGGATTTACCAATTAAGCGGTCAATATTTTTATATATCATGCTAACCTCAACCGGCTTGATTTCATCAGGATATACATCAATGACTTCTGATGTGATTTTCCCTCCGGCCAACTCTTTTATGAGCATTGCAGCTCTTTTTAATGCATATACGGTATTTAAAGGATCAGTTCCACGCTCAAACCTAAAAGCAGAGTCTGTCTTTAATCCATGAACTAAACTTGTTTTTCTCACATAATCCGGAGAGAAACAGGCGCTTTCAAGGAAAATATTTTTTGTTTGCTCGCTGACGCCACTTTCCAGACCTCCAAAAACCCCTGCGATACACATCCCTCCTTTTTTATCGCAAATCATAAGATCGGTGTCATAGAGTTTATACTCTTTTTCGTCCAGGGTTACAAACCTGGTATCCTGTGGCAAGGTTTTTACAATGACTTTATTGCCATGGATTTTGTCGGCGTCAAATCCATGTAATGGCTGACCGATCTCATGAAGTATGAAATTAGTGACGTCAACCACATTATTAATCGGCGTCTGGCCAATGGATAAAAGATGGCTTTTCATCCATGCCGGAGATTCTTTGATGGTGACATTTGAAATGGAAACACCTGAATATCTTGGGCAGCCGACTTTGTCTTCAACACTGACATGGATTTTTGATGAATTATTATCGACTGTGAAATCAGCAACATCCGGCCAGTTCACTTCTCTTTCGAGGACAGCCTTTAGGTCCCTGGCAACACCAATATGGGACATGCCATCTGCTCGATTGGGTGTCAGGCCTATTTCAAAAATCACGTCATCTTCAATATTGAAATATGCTCTTGCCTCCGATCCGTTTGGTAAGTCTGTATGCAAAACCATGATGCCATCATGATTAGCTCCAAGACCAAGCTCGTCTTCCGCACAAATCATGCCCATAGAAACCTCTCCCCTGATTTTGGCTTTTTTAATCTTAAACCCATCACTCCCATCGGTAAAAAGCGTTGCTCCGACTTTGGCCACTAATACCTTCTGTCCCTTTGTCACATTGGGAGCTCCACAAACGATTGGTGAAAGTTCCAGTTCTCCAATATCTACTTTGGTGATGCTTAGTTTATCTGCATTCGGATGCTTCTTACATTCCATCACCTCTCCAATCACAACTCCTTTCAACCCTCCTTTAATGGTTTCTACAGTTTCAACACCCTCCACTTCAAGTCCTGTCATAGTGAGAATGTGTGCAATCTCCTCAGGTGTTTCTTTTATTTCAATATATTCTTTCAGCCAATTAAGGGAAATTTTCATTTTCCAAATTTTTTGTTTTGTTCAAATCACCAAACATCAGCGCTATTATAAAAAACAAAGGATTGTATTTATAATCTATGAATGTTTGCAAAAGAGGAACAACCTCTAAAATTGTCCGCAAAAATAGTATTTACTTTTATTGAAGAGAAAATTAACCTGATTAATTCAGGAAATAATTTCAGAAATTAATATTGGGTTAGAATTTACGGCACATGTACCACACAGGCAGACTGGTCGGTACTTCAATGATTGCTTTTGAAAATTTAGATTTATTTGCAATTCAATTATTTGAAATGAGCTTAAACTCCTCATCTCTATAGGAGAAAATTTTACGAATAATAGATGTTAATGGACAAAATCAGGTATCTTTTCTCCTGCCAGAATAGAAACTTTTAAATTATTTTCTTGCGGAGGAATCGGACATCTAAATGAATGATTGTAAGCACAATATGGATTGTAGGCAGTATTAAAGTCTATCTCTATTTTTCCTCCTTCGATAAGCTCCGGTTCTACATACCTTCCGCCACCGTAGGTTTGATCAGCGCTTGTTTTATCATAGAATGGAATAAACAGGTAATCTGAATTTGACTTAACAGGTTTGTACACGGTCAAATTAAGTTCTTTGCCATTTAGATGAAAGTGGGCGCTCCCAAATACCATGTACTCCCGTTGGCTTCCGTTTGTTATGGATATCTTCACAATTTGCTCACGATTATTTTGATGGAACTCAGCGTTTACCTTATATTTCTCAACAACAGGAAAATAACTAAGCGATTTAAATGTTTCTTTTTGTTCGTCAGTCAATGGCGATTCTTCAGAAGTTTTTAATTCTTCGTTTTTTTCAATTCGAATCGCTTCCATTTCTTCAACATACCCGTCTGTATTCTCACTGGAACCCCGTATAGTATAGAGGCTAATAATAACAAATCCAACCGCTATAGCCGACACAAAAATTTTCTTGTTCATGAATCCTCTTCTTAAAATCCAATGCCAAGTTATGAAAATCATTTAAAAAATGGTAATAAGGAGGATTTGTTAAAGCGTCAAAATTCATTTGAGAGGTATCGAAGCAGTCTGGTGCTGATTGAAAATGAGATTGACTAATCTGTCCGGCAGGCTGTGTACAACCCTTTTTAATTGAAAAGCCACCATCATAAAATATGACAGCGGCTTCATCATTTGCTATGAATAAAAACAAAGTTTTTAAATCTTTATTCTAAAGCAATTTAACTCGAGTTATTCTTATTACACTTCAACTTTATTTGCAGAAGCCGCTTGCCATTCTAAATATGCCCCATCATACACCTTTACTTTTGTGTAATTAAGCGCTGAACACAAAGTAAAATATATTATACCTGCTCTCACTCCTGACTCACAATAAAGAATAACTTCTTTGTCTTTTGTGACTCCGGCAGCATCAAATATTTTTTGGAGTTCTGCCACAGACTTTAATTTACCTTTTGCGTCCATCATATTTTTGAACTCAATATTTACTGCTCCAGGGATATGGCCCTTTCTTAATTCCGTTGTTGCTGCTCCTTTATATTCTTCCGGAGCACGCGCATCGACAATAACAGAACTTGCACTACCATTTGCAGCTTTCACCTGAGCCATGGTTGCGATCTTAGCCTTATCAACCTTTGCTGTGAAAGTTGCAGGTTTGATTTTTGTTGGGTTTTTAGTGACCGGCTTTCGCGCTGCCTTCCATGCATCCATATGACCGTCAAGAATTTTTACATCCTTTGCACCCAAATAGCTTAAAATCCAATACAATCTTCCTGAGTATTTGCCTGTACCATCATCATACAACACAATGGTTTTAGATTCGCTAATCCCTTTTGATCCAAGGATCGTTGCTATTTCTCCTGGGTTTTTCAACATATTTTTGACCGGAACTTCATTATACAAATCAGTGTGATTTATATGGACTGCACCCGTAATGTGTACTTTTTTATAATCGGATGCAGTTCTTGCGGAAACCAGCACTACATTATCCTTTTTAATAATTTTTGCCAGTTCTTGTGCGCTAATAATATCTTGTCCGTTAACAAAACTTATCGGAATTAAGAATATAAGTAATAATAGAATATTTATTTTTTTCATGATTTTTAATTTTAAAATCTGACTTGTAATTGAAGTAACAGCATATCGTTGTTAATTTCTTTTGGCAATTCAGCTCTATAAATGTAATTAAGTTGAAGCCTTGTCCAATCATTCGGATAATAGTTAAGACCAAATGTTTGGCATATAGATGATTCCTCCACGTTCGTCGGAACATCTCCTCCATCACTTTTTATGGTTTCATAGCTTTCGATTTTATATACAGGCTCAAAATTTGAGTTTGTTCTATAGACAGCCATTACGTAAAATCCATTGGCATTATTTGTACCGGTTTTAGTAACAGCGTCTCCACCGCATCCGCCACCTTCGGTGTAGGATCCTTCATCCTTTCCATGAATATATTCACCAAGTAAGGTGAAATTTTTGAAACTATATTGTGCATCAAATCCATACCGGAGTTTAGTGTCATCATCTTCCACACCTTCAGCTTCAGGAGGACTTTGTGTAGTTCGCGCGCTCGCACCAAAATAGAGCCCTTTGAGTGGTTGAATGGTTACTCTTCCATTTAATGAATATGTATCAAGCAGGTTATTATCCGTTTGAAACATACCCGTACCATTTGTTATAGAAGCACTATAGGTAAAAAATGTAGTGTCGCTTCCGCCTAGCAGCATCAAACCAATATCCCGGTTTCCGCCATTTAAATTTGCGGTAAGCTCATCTACCATTTTTGAACGGTTTATTGTGTAAAGCCCATGGCATGGCATACTCAATTCACGGCCAAACTGATATTTGAATGATCCAAGTGCAATTCTCATATTTTTAAATCGATTATAGCTGACAAAAGCATCCATTAAAAATGGCCCGGTTTTGTTGGGATTTAAAAATTGACTTGTCTCCAACATTACATAATAACTAAAATCGTAAGGGATATTTCCCATTACCCCTATACGCATTCTTCTAAACTGAAATGCAGCCTGGGTATCATCTGTGAATTGGGCTCCAAACTCAGGTTGAAGATATCCCCATAATACTACTCCTTCATCTGAGCTGGGGGCTGAGCATCCTTGTCCTCTTGACATGATTGGTAAACACAAAAGTGTTATCCCAAGTATAATTAATATCTTTTTCATCTCCTTTGTTTTTAAGTTGAAAAAAAACCCTGAACATTATCCAGGGTTTTTTAGGTTTTAGTCCTGTGAAAGAGGTAGATCAATAGCCGGAACAGTATATTGATGAGTTTCGAGTACATCGTATATCATTCCATTTGTACCAAATTTCAGGCTTACAGCATTATAACCTATCACAGAAAGATACGCGGTTATCATCGAAGAAGTCTGCCCTGTCCAACAGTAAGTAGCTACTGGTTTTAATGGATTTATAGCGGTGATATTTGAAATTGACAAAGGACTGGTTCTGTATGCAGTTGCAATATGACCATAATGATCGACATCTTCTTTTGCCCAGTAATTATTTATGTGATAATTTGTAGGAGTACCAAGTACATCACCATTAGTCACCCCTTTAAAACCACCATTTATCAAAGTTATCACACGTTCAGCCAGGATTTCAGCTCCACCGGTTGCAGAAACTGATAATTGAGGTGTGTCAAAGGTTTCATCTGCGTGAGTTGTGTTAGTGGCTGACCAATTTGGATTACCAACTCCTGCATCTCCAGTAGCTCCACTCCATGGCCCGGAAAGATCAGAGCTCCAACCACTCATTCCCCATTTCAGAACTACAGCATCACTATAACCACTTAATCGTAAAGCTACAACTCCATGACCTGCAGTCTGACCTGTATAGCAGGCAACCAAAATTGGCTTAGTTGCTCCTGATGCTGCTGTAAGAATTCCGGAAAGTGTTGAGTTAACAGCTCCTTGAATATGACCTGCATTATAATCTCCGATCTCTCTAAGGTCAATAATATGATAGGTATTAGCAAATTCCTGAACATCATTTATATCTGTCGGAGCTACTATGATCCAACTTGATAATATGTCCGGCAAATCCATATTATTAACTGCCATATAATTTGTTAGCGTTGCAAAATTATTATCCGGAGTAACCGGATCAGTACTCTGTTTACAACTTGTGATGAATACGATGTTTACAATCGCAATCAAGAATAATAATTGAAATAGCTTTTTCATTGTTTTAAAAGTTTAATTGTTCTAAAAGTTTAATTGATTCAAAAAATAAAAATAATATTAACATCCACCGCTATCCGCTTGCTCTTGCTCGGCTCCTCCAGATAGCATTTCTAAGTCTTTTTCTGCCACATCATGCTAAGTGAGTTCCCATTTTTTCCCCCCCCCATCCAGGGTATATACAATTTCATAGC
>DAOVVI010000322.1 GCA_030637245.1 Cyclobacteriaceae bacterium | reverse complement strand
TGCACTGTAATTGCGGATTTCCATTTCACGGATAAACCGCAACCTTAATGAATCTTTTTTTTCATGATGATTAAATTTTAGTGTTCTAGAATTTAATCATTCTATCTCAATTTACCGACTGAAAGGAGGTTTCGTTCAACATCCGGGTATGTGTAAGCGCCTGCGACTCATTGCTGAAATATTTTCTGATTTATGCATCTGTTAAAAAAGCCTATGTAGTTACTGTATAAAAAATAATGTGATACTAAGCTATAAAATATTCCTTAAAGCGTAAGCGGTACAGCCCTAAATGTTCCGGATTGCTTGACAAAAACCCGGTCATCAGCCTCTCAGGGTCATTGAATAGCTTGTTTCATCCGCTTGTATCAAAGATCGGTGTAAGACCGGTGGAACTTTATTTGTGCTAATCCATGGTTCGTGTCCCCACGAACCATTTTAATGCCACTGCCTTAAAAATCCTTCCTCAATTCTTTAATGAACGAGAAACTATTTTTTCCCATTTCATACAATTTGGCTTTAGTTCAGGTTCGTGATGACACGAACCTGGGAGGAGCAATCCTTACTAAACCTTGGTTCGTGCCCACCTGCGGGCGACTTCGGTCTTTTTCAAATAACTTCCATTAAATTCGTATTAGAACCATTACATTTATAAAAAACACACTTTACCATGGCGATATTCACAGACAAGTCTAACAGACGAAAATTTTTACAAAACTTTGCCGGTACAGCCGGGGCAATTGCAACTATGGGAATGTTCCAACCTTTTCCCGTAACAGCGAAAAATAAAAATCTGAATTTGGCTCTGCTTTCTGATCCTCACGTACCCGAAGATATCAACAACAATTACCGTGGTTTTTACCCGTATAACAATTTTAAAACCGCTGCAGCACAAGTGGCGGATTCTGGTTTGGACGGAGCCATTATTACCGGTGACCTTGCACGGCTGACAGGGGAGCCCGGAGACTATGCAAATTTGAAGAAACTGTCTCAACCGATTGTTGAAAAAATGCCCGTAGCCATGGCCCTCGGCAATCATGACCACAGAAAACATTTCCTGGATGTCTTTTCAACAACAACAGCTGAGCGACAGGCATTGGAAAACAAGTATGTACTCGTGATGGATCATCAGGAAATTCAATTGATCATCCTCGACTCTTTATTGTCAACAAATCTCGTATCAGGTTTAATAGGCAAGGAACAACGCGAATGGCTTACGACATATCTGGAAGCCAATAAAGACAAACCCATTCTGCTCTTCTTTCACCATTCGCTAGGAGACCGCGATGCCGACCTGCTCGATGTTGACAAATTGTTTAAAATCATCGAGCCACAGCGCCAGGTAAAAGCCATTTTTTATGGTCATTCACATGATTACAATTATACAACTTACGAAGATATCCACCTGATCAACCTACCGGCAACAGGCTACAATTTCAATGATGAAAATCCCATTGGGTGGGTAGAGGCTTCACTTGATAAAAAAGGTGGTAAATTTACGTTGCATGCCATCGGAGGAAACATGTCACAAGATGGAATAAAAAAAGAACTGACCTGGAGGAGTTAGTTATCCCAATCTCCCCAATTTCAATGGATCCTGATTGAGCATTTTGATAAGGGTATCATAAAGCTTTGGATTCCAATCATGGAATTCTCCGGGTCTTTCAAAGAAGTTCTCAACGGCTACGGCAAAAAATTCCTTGCTGTTTGTGATCGCATAGACTCTGAAGAAATCAGACTTTCCTTCCTTCATTTTTTCAATCTCCCTAAAACATAGATCTGTCCAGACCTTGAGCATATCATCATCTAAAAAACCATACTCTTCATTAGTAACTGCATTCTCAAGGTGTAAAGCATGCGCCATTTCATGCAATCCAAGATTTCTGCCGTCCTCATTGTCCGCATAGCCCTCGACAAAATTTTTCCATGAGAGCACAATCAGACCTCCCATATTTACCTCTCCCTTATGATAGCGCTGTGAAATTTCTGAATAGTAACTATCAGGATATACCAATATTCTTTTAAAATGAGTAAAATATATTGATGGATGGCCAAATGTCAATTGGATTGCCGCTCCTGCGATCAGGGCTTTCATTTCATCTGTGATCTTTTCCATACCCCTGGCAATAAATTGCTTTTGATTGATGAATTTCTGTACCCTTTTTTCAAATACAACCTTATCGGATGGATTTAGCTGTTTATAGTACCTCAGATACTTTTGCAATGGTTTTTTATATAGCGGATCAAGACGGGCAATCAACAGGTATTTGTTGAGATAATCTCCAAAATACCATTTTACAACTACCCGGATAATTGCAAAAACGTTATATAAAACGAATAAAAGAAACAGGATAATGATGATAGCACCAAGAATCATTTTCATAGTTTAAAAAATTGGTTGGTTAGCCAAAATAATTTCCAAAAGTTTTTTACCTGAATAATTGCCTAATCCTTGGTTCGTGTCCACACGAACCATTTTCAATGCCACTGCCTTAATATTCATTCCTCAAGTCTTTAATGAATGAAAAACTATTTATTCCCATTTCATACAATTTGGCAGTTGAATATTCATACTCACACGGATCGCTTGCCAACTGCCAATGTTCAGCCAATGGGTTGGAATGCAAATAATCTAGTTTTTGATAGGCTATATCGTTCCCATACAAATGCACTGCCAGAGAATTCCGTTGCCAAAACTCATATTTCTTATTGGCTGCATTAATTGCATATTTGGATAGCCTATCCGTATTTTCCTTTTTGAGCATTTTTTTAAACTCATGTGCAGTGTATTTCAAAAATGAAGCTTGCGCTGTTTCTTTACCATTTTGCTCGTTAATCCGCCAAATTAAATGAATGTGATTAGGCATTATCACAAAAGCAAATACATCCACTTTGCTTGCATTGCTCAAGTACTTCAATGAACTAATAACTACATTTTTATATTTATCCTTTCGCAACAATTGTTGCCATTTGTTTATAGTGGCTGTCCAAAAGTATATTTCTCCTATCTGAATGTATGACTTCCTTTTATATTCAAACTGACTCAAACCCATTTTTTAGTCTTTTTAGTTCAGGTTTGTGACGACACGAACCAAGGAGGAGATAATGATGATAGCACCAAAAATCATTTTCATAGTTTAAAAAATTGGATAATTAGCCTGGATAATTTAAAAGTTTTAAAGCTCCCTAAATATATTCTTTATCGACACTTCTTTTTCAATGACTCCTTTTAGATCTTTAATTTTCACTCTTTCCTGCTCCATGGTATCGCGATGACGAATGGTCACCGTTTCATCTTCTTTGGTCTGATGATCAATGGCAATACAAAATGGCGTACCGATCAGATCCTGTCGGGTATATCGTTTACCAATTGATTGGGCTTCTTCGTAAATCAAATTGAAATCATATTTCAGGTCATCAAATATCTTCCTGCCAATTTCAGGAAGGCCATCTTTTTTAACTAAGGGCAGAATGGCCGCTTTCACCGGAGAAAGCGCCGGATGGAATTTGAGGTAAGTGCGTTGCTTTTCATTCTCCCCTTCTCCAACTGTGACTTGCTTAAATCCATTGCACAGCAACATAAAGAAAAGCCGGTCTGCTCCGGCGGAAGTTTCAATCACATATGGTACATAGTTTTTATTTATGGTTGGATCGAAATACTGCATTTTTTTGCGAGACAATTTCGTGTGGCTGCTCAAATCGAAATCTGTTCTCGAATGGATTCCTTCCACTTCTTTAAAGCCAAACGGAAATTTAAACTCGATATCTACAGCGGCATTGGCATAATGGGCTAATGTGTTATGATCATGGAATC
>DAOVVI010000461.1 GCA_030637245.1 Cyclobacteriaceae bacterium | reverse complement strand
TATGTATAAAGATGTAGCACAATTGACGGCAGCAATGGAGGGCGGCCCGGGTGATAGTGATGGTCTGACTCAATTAGCTGTAAAGGAAGGATTGGAAACCAGAGATATGAGAGAAGTGAAAATTGCCACGCTTGAAATGATGGTGAGATAAAATAGTTTATTGTCTTAAAACAAAAATGCCACATGGGAAATGTGGCATTTTTTAATTTAATTATAAATTCTAAATCGTCGGCGTATTCAATTCAGCCAGTGAGCTTTCAATTTCTGCGGTTGTCAACTCATGTTCCTCGAGATTACCACTAAAATATTCCTCGTATGCCGACATATCAAAGTGTCCATGACCACTAAGATTGAAAAGAATAGTTTTGCTTATACCTTCTTCCTTGCATTTATTAGCTTCCTGAACTACCGTGGCAAGGCCATTATTTGCTTCAGGAGCAGGGATAATACCTTCTGTTTTGGCGAAGAGCACACCTGCCTCAAAACATTCAAGTTGATGATGAGAGCTCGCTTCGATCAATTGATCTTTTAATAATTGGCTGACAATTACCCCTGCTCCATGATAACGTAATCCTCCCGCATGAATTGGAGCAGGAACAAAATTGTGCCCTAATGTGTACATTGGTAACAATGGGGTCATTCCTATGGTATCTCCGAAATCATATCTGAAAACGCCTCGTGTCAATTTAGGACATGAAGACGGTTCGCTCGCGATTGCTCTGATTTTTTTACCTTCTTCAAAATTCAATCTCAAGAATGGAAAAGCTAACCCGGCAAAGTTTGATCCGCCACCGAATGGAGCAATTATGATATCCGGCATATCTCCTGCTTTTTCCATCTGTAACAAGGCCTCCTGGCCAATTACGGTCTGATGCAACAATACATGGTTGAGCACGCTTCCCAGTGAATATTTTGTGGTTTCATCCTGAACTGCTCGTTCTATAGCCTCAGAAATAGCGATGCCAAGACTTCCGGGAGAGTCCGGGTCTTTTGCAAGAATCGTTCTTCCAGCCTGGGTCAATTCACTTGGAGATGGATGAACAGTTGCTCCCCAGGTGTTCATCATGGTCTTTCGATAGGGCTTATGATTATAGCTTAGTTTCACCATAAATACTTCACACTCCATATCAAACATGTTACATGCCAGGGAAAGTGCGCTTCCCCACTGACCGGCTCCGGTTTCGGTAATGATCTTTTTGACGCCTTCCTGCTTGTTGTAGTAAGCTTGTGCAATAGCGGTATTTGGCTTGTGTGAACCTGCCGGACTGACACCTTCATATTTATAATAAATTTTAGCCGGAGTATCCAATGCTTTTTCAAATTCATAAGCCCTGATCAGTGGCGATGGCCGCCAGATCTTATAAATATCCCGTACCTGATCAGGAATCTCAATCCATTTCTCAGCGCTGACTTCTTGCTGAATAAGCCCCATTGGGAAAAGAGGGGCAAGCGCTTCCGGCCCTATTGGTTCGTTTGTTGCCGGGCTTAATGGTGGCAATGGTTTATTTGGCATATCAGCCATGATGTTATACCACTTTTCTGGGATTTCTTTTTCTGTAAGCAGGATTTTCTTTTCGCTCATGATTTTAGATTATTAGAATAAAAAATTAAATTTAATAGTCGCCCGCAGATCGTGTTTAAAACGTGATTTGACAAGGAGGCACAATGTATAAAAAATAGTGTGGCTTAACAAGTTATCAGAATAAATGACTGGAATTTATGAGAATAACCATTATTTCAACTTCAAGAATTAAAACATACAAAACAATAGCATTGTCAATTGTCACAGTTATTACTCTTTTGGTAATAGTAGGTGCGCTTTACAGATCGATTGGTTTTGAAGAATACAACTTGCTTATTATTGTTCCGGTTTATGTCATATTGGCCTATAGAGCAATCCCTGCTATTGTAAAGATCAAAAATGTCTCGTATGACGATAGCTCAGTTTACTATGATAAAAAGGGATTTGAAGTTCAGGTTCCATTTGAGGATATTAAGGATATTGAGATAAAAACCATATCCGGTATATATAAAATCAATTTATTCGATCCTTCACAGGATGGATCTTCAATAATGTTCAAAACTTCATTGTGGTATCCATTCAATTTCAAAAAGCAGGATGAAAAGGTAAATGAACTGAGAGATAAAATTGATAATTATATAAAACGAATCTGGCAGGATGATAACGAACAATTACCAAGCTATACTATAACATCCGACAATGGAGGATTCAAAAAGTAATCCCCATGCGAACGTCCATATATTCAGCAACATGTCCATGGGATTTTAATGAAAATCCGCAATTGATAAGTCTTCCGAATTGCCAATAAATTCCATAACGCTGGAAAAATTCATGATCATTAAACGGGTAGGATTTATAGGCATACCAGGCAAACTGCTGGGTAAAGGTAAATTTTCCAAATATAAAAAAATGCCCTAGATGTAAAGAAACAAGATGAGGTGTATAATCTAGTTCGTTTCGTTTGATCTCCTCATTGAACAACCCATCGTAGGAATATTCCAGCCCGGTCATTAGGCCATTAATCCTGGACAATCTCTTCATTATTCCACCTTCCAATCCAATCATAGCCTTATACTTTTCCTGATATTCATTTGACTCAGGTACTGTTCGAATGTTCCAGAAAAGGCGCAAATATTTGAAAAGCTTTTTTTTATCCAATTCAGTTTCAATGTCCTTTTTTGTCAATTTCACAGGATTTATAGAATACTCCAAACCCAGGCCAAGTGTTGGGAAATTCATGCCTTTATTTGGCTTTTCTACTGCTCCATTGGAAATGTGATTATAGTTGCCGGAAAGATAAACTTTATAGTTAGGATCAATTGTGTAGTTAACTT
>DAOVVI010000453.1 GCA_030637245.1 Cyclobacteriaceae bacterium | reverse complement strand
TGTCAACCATCAATCCAAATGACATTGAATCCATAGAAATTCTCAAAGATGCCTCCGCTAAAGCCATTTATGGTTCCAGAGCGGCCAATGGCGTTGTGATTATTACCACCAAAAGAGGTAAAATAGGATCGCCTACTACATTCGAGCTTGATGTACAAAGAGGGATCATCGACCCAACAAATACGGTCGAAGTGCTGAACGGAAAAGAATTATTGGACCTGCAGAGAGAAGCGATGATCAATGCAGGAGATGATCCTGATGACGCCGGAATTCCCGGAGTAACCGATGCAGTTGATACGAAATGGCAGGATGAGGTCATGAGACAAGCCATCGTTCAGCAATACCAGCTATCAACCAAAGGCGGCTCGGAAAAAACCCAGTTTTATTTAAGTGGATCATACAGGGATGAAGAAGGAGTTTTACTGAATAACGATTTCAAAAGAGCAACGTTGGTAGCAAATATTGACCACAAAGCGTCTGCCAGACTTTCCTTTGGCCTGAATATGAACCTGGCCAGGACAAAAAACAATCGCGTGAAGGGTGATAACTTTTTAGATGGAGTTTATAATGCAGCGCTAACGAGTTTGCCATATTATCAACCCTACGACGAAGAAGGAAATCTCTATGCTCCCGGTGATGCTGGTTATGCCGGATTTCCAAATTTCAACCCGGTCGGTCAGGCCATAGAACCGAGATTTGACACGTATGCTTCAAAGTTGCTTGGCGGCTTGTATGCCAAATATGAAATCATTCCAAACCTGTATTTTACAACGAAATTCAGCCTTGACTACACATCCACAATAGAAGATCAGTTTGAACCAACAACATCTGCCATTGGTGGATTTCTTCAAAGCGTAGGTCAACAAGGTTATGGGATATACAGCACCACAGAATCTTCAACTTTGCTAAATAATAATGTATTTATATATAATACATCTATTGGTGATATGCATGATTTTGGCGGATTGTTAGGTGCTGAATTTATTAGCAGAACATCCAGAAGCGGTTCTACCGTTGGAATACTTTTTCCCAGTGATGATTTCACCTATCTGACCTCTTCAGGTTTGATACTGGACGGTTCTTCTTTTCTTGTCAATAGTGGATTAGTATCCTTTTTCGGAGAAGTAAATTACAAATACAGTAGCAAATATTTAGCTAAAGTAAGCGCCAGATATGATGGTTCTTCCCGATTTGGCGAAGATCGGAAATTTGGATTTTTCCCGGCCTTTTCTGTCGGGTGGAGAGCATCGGAAGAGGATTTTTTAACAGGATTTTCATGGTTAGATGATTTAAAACTGAGAGCCAGCTATGGATTAACGGGCAATGAACGTATTGGTAACTTCCAATACCTTGCCTCATGGGGCGCTACCACTGCTTATAATGGAATTCCGGCAGTCGGGCCAGCTTCCCTGGGCAATCCGAATTTAGGATGGGAGCAAACTACAGAATTTAATGTAGGAACAGATCTGGCTTTTTTTGCAGGAAGGATCCAGTTGATAGTTGATTACTACTATAACGTAACTAATGATCTATTGCTTAGTGAAGCATTGCCGTTTACAACTGGATTTGGTTCTGTTCTTGGAAATCTCGGAGAAGTGAGTAATGAAGGATTGGAACTTACGATTACTACAGTTAACCTAGATGGTGCCGTTCACTGGACCTCCCAATTCAACATCTCCAGCAACAGAAATATCGTGCAAAGTCTGGCTACAGATGAGCCGGTATTTCGAGGTTATCAAACATTTACAAACAATACACACATTGTCGCACCGGGGAAACCATTGGGCACATTTTGGGGACTTAAATACCTTGGTGTTGATCCGGGTACCGGCGATGCAATTTATCATGACAAAAATAATGATGGAAAGCTCACCGCAGATGATGGAACCTTTATCGGTGATGCAGAACCTGATTTTTTTGGTGGATTCACCAATACAGTATCATATAAAGGATTTGATCTATCCCTGTTTTTCCAATATAGTTATGGAAACCAAATGATCAACTTCGGGAATACTACACTGCTTAATTCCGGAGAGGATATTGAGAACAATCAATCCAGAGTGGCATTGAAAAGGTGGCAAAAAGAAGGAGATATCGCTTCTGTTCCAAAGTATGAATTTGGCAATACGTTCAATAATAGATTTAGTTCGCGGTTTGTAGAGGATGCCTCTTATCTCAGGTTAAAAAATCTCACAATTGGTTATAGTCTAAACCCTGAAACTTTAGCCAAGCTTAGGCTTAATAGATTGAGGGTTTACGCCTCCGGTACAAATATTTGGACGTTAACCAACTATTCCGGAGCTGATCCCGAAGTAAATAGTCTGGATGGTTCTACGACAGCACAGGGACTTGATTTATATACATTTCCCCAGGTACGAACAATTTTAATTGGTCTTAATTTAGGTTTTTAATGAAGTACCTTATATACATATTGTTATTTACTATTTTGCTTACTGTCTTGTCTTGTGCGGATCTGTTGAGTCCAAAACCCGTTGACCGGATAACTGACGACCAGGTACTTACTGACGCTAATTCTGCCAGGGTGGTGCTAACTTCTGCATATCGGGATCTTGCCAATCTCGGAGCGCCTAAAATCATTGCTGGGGATTTAACCGCCGACAACCTGATTCACAATGGAACATTTACGCAATACAGAGAAATAAGCAGCAAAGACATGTCGGCTTCCAATGGCTCGGCCAGCGCTTTGTGGGGCGTGATTTATAGCATGTCATATATAGCAAGCTTCTTAAACGAAGGATTACCGGAAATTGATATTTCGCAAACCGATTCTGATGAGATCATAGCAACTGCCAGTTTCCTTAGAGCGTATGCCTATTTTGTTGGCGTTTATACATTTGGTGGACTTCCGATTGTTACAACCACTAATGTGGAAGAAAACAGGCAAATTCCAAGATC
>DAOVVI010000131.1 GCA_030637245.1 Cyclobacteriaceae bacterium | reverse complement strand
GCGCTAAAACATAATATTAGTTTTGGTGGTAACATCAAATTGACTGTAGTCATGCTAATGGGTGACCAAAATGATGTTCAGGAAAATGCATTGGAATGTATGGATTTAGGAGGCAATAAAGGATTTATTCTTGCTCCCGGCTGCGATTTGCCTATGGATACGCCGATTGAAAATGTAAAGGCTGTTACCGAACTGGTCCACAACCCATACCAACAGGATGTCGTACGCGCTTTGGAAAGAGAGCAATCAAAACTTGATTTGCTCAACATGAAAGATTATGGACAGGCTGACAAAGTTATCGTTGATGTGATCACCCTTGATTCTCAATCATGTGCTCCGTGTCAATACATGGTAGAGGCTGTAAAAAGGATTACACCACATTTTGAAGGAATTGTAGAGTGGCGGGAACATGCTATCAAAAAACTTGAAGCTGTTACCTTCATGTCATCACTCATGGTGAAAAACATTCCTACGATTTGTATTGATGGTAAAATTGCCTTTGTATCACAAATTCCACCAAAACAGGAGTTGATTGCGGCTATTCAAAAACGAATCAATGAAAAGCTGAAACTTAAAATCAAATCTAAGAAAGGAGAAGTTTTTATTTTAGGCGAAAGCGAGGAAGAATGTCGTGAGCTTATTTCAGAGGTAAAAAGGGCGAGTGAAGAGCTGGGGCAGCAAATCAATGTAAAAATGATTACCGATAAAAATCAATTGGCTACCTTTGGCATCACAGAGACTCCTGCTGTAGTTCTGGCAGAATATAAAGTAAAAAGTAAAGGAACAAAACCGTCCATTGAAATAATAAAAGAGTGGATCAAGGATCTTTAACCTGAATATTGCATTGTGCAAATAAGGGTACTTCTTTCTTTTAGTAAAAATACTTTTTAATAGTATCTTAAAATGTGGCAGGAGCAGGAGGCAGGGGCAGGTAATGCCATTAACTTAAGCTCCTATTGTCCCTCTCTGGAGAGGGTGAAGGGAGAGGAAATAAAAAACATGCTTAAGTTAATGGCATTTAACTATGAACATTTAATGAATTATCGAGGTTAGATTTTTTTGCTTCGAGAAATGTTGGATTATTAATTCATTAAATAGTCAATTTTAAAAACTAACAGCTTATTGCTAAAAGCTTTAAGCTAAAAAGATATGGGAAAAATAATAGATCAAATAAAAGAAGGAAAAATATTGGTTTCCGATGGCGCCTGGGGTACTTTTCTGCATGCAAAAGGATTGAAAGCCGGAGAATGCCCTGAGTTGTGGAATATCACTCATGCTGAGGAAGTAATGGATATCGCTAAAGGATACATTGAAGCAGGTTCAGACATGGTAGAGACAAATAGTTTTGGCGGGAGCAGGTTTAAACTGGCTAACTACGGCCTCGAAGACAGGGTATTTGAGCTAAACAAGGCTGGTGCCGAAATATCCCGAAAAGCTGCCGGAAATGATAAATATGTGCTTGGATCTATAGGACCCACCGGCAAAATATTAATGATGGGCGATGTGACATCCGAAGAATTATATGAGGCATTCAAAGAGCAGGCAATCGCTCTTGAGGCAGGCGGTGCCGATGCTGTTATGATCGAAACCATGACTGACCTTGAAGAAGCGATCCAGGCGATCAAGGCTGCAAAGGAAAACACAAAATGTGAAGTATTTTGTACCATGACTTTTGACAAAACCGTCAATAATGATTTCCGATCCATGATGGGGGTCTCTCCTACCGATATGGTCAACCAAATTATTGATGCCGGGGCTGAACTGATCGGCGCCAATTGTGGCAATGGCATTAAAGACATGGTTAGCATTGTAAAGGAAATCAGGAAAAATGATGCCGATATCCCTATTTTAATCCATGCAAACGCCGGTATGCCTGTTTACCAGGATGGGCATACGGTATTTCCCGAAACCCCGGAAGAGATGGCCGGTGTAACCATGGAACTGATATCAGCCGGTGCAAATATTGTTGGCGGATGTTGTGGAACAACTCCTGAACATATATCCAAAATTGCTGAAGTAGTGAGAAAATGAGACAGATTCCATTCTTTTTAGTGACCGGATTTTTAGGAAGTGGCAAAACCACCTTTTTGAAAAGGATTTTGAAAAAATATGCCACAGAAAAGAAAATTGCTATTATTCAAAATGAATTTGCCCCCGCCAACATTGATGGAGCAGAATTAAAAAGAGAAGGAAAAAAATTTAATATCCTTGAAATTAACAATGGTTCTGTTTTTTGTATATGCCTTTTAAGCAACTTCACCTCTTCGCTGAAGGCGTTTGTTGAGGAACACAAACCGGATATGATTTTTCTCGAAGCATCCGGGTTATCAGATCCGATTGCCATTGCACAGCTGTTGGATTTTAAGGATCTAAAAAAATATTTATATCTCGCAAAGGTTTGGACCATTGTAGATGCTACAAGTTTTTTAAAACAACAAAAAATGATTAACAGATTACAGCACCAGGTACGAATTGCAGATGTTGTGATTATAAATAAAACGGATCTTTCTTCAAAAGGCCAAATAGAAGATGTGGAAAGTGCTGTCAGATCATTAAATCCTTTCACACAAATTCTTAGAAGTTCCTATTGTGAGGTTTCCGATCAGGAATTGATCATTGACGATCTAAAGGAAACTATTGGAGAAAAAACGCAAAAGCAACATGCACATTTCGAAAGCTGCGGAAGGCCTGAAATTGGTGTCGGAGTCCTTAGATCTTCACGTGGTATTTCAAAAGACAAGTTGATCCAATTTATCGATATCTATGCTGAAAAAACGATTCGTATTAAAGGATTTGCTAAATTGGCCAATGGAGGAGGCCTGGCTGTTCAGACCTCTTATGAACAAAAAGAATTCAGGGATGTTGATGATTTTCAAGGTTCTACAGAGCTAATTGCCATGGGCGAAGGATTTAGCCTTTCGGAGTTTAGCAGGCATTACAGACAAATAGCAAAATAATGGAGTTACAGGAGTACGCATTTCGTTTTGATGAGCTGGAAGTAAGCACAGATATTATAGAAAAATTCATGGGGTATGAACCGGGGAAATCACCCGAACCCATTCCACAAATGATAAAAGAGGTTCTGGAAGTTGCCCAGGATTATTGTGAAATCAGGGGAGGATATGTGATTCAAAAAGATATTGACATCAATCGTGAGGAGAAGATGCTGCGGATTAATGGAGCTCAATTTGACACAAAAAAAATCGTCACCAATCAGCTTAGAAAGATGGAAAACGTGGCTTTATTTGTTTGTACAGCCGGGCCGGAAATCGGAGAATATTCCAAAGAGCTGATGCATGAAGGAGATTTTATAAAGGGGTACATCGCCGACGTAGTTGGCTCTGAAATTGTGGAATCAGCCATGGATAAAATCCAGGATGACCTGGAGCGGAAAATGGAAGCCCGGGAGCTGCATATCACTGACCGGTATAGCCCCGGTTATTGTGGCTGGAGTGTTGGTGAGCAGCATAAATTATTTTCGTTCTTTCCTGAAAATTTCTGTGGTATCACGCTTACTCCCTCTTCACTGATGCAACCCATCAAATCAGTAAGCGGTGTCATTGGTATCGGCCCTGATGTGAGACGAAAAGGCTACGTCTGTAACATGTGTGATATGGTTAATTGCATCTACCGTGAAAAGAGATATACAAAAAGAGCAGATCGTTGCTAATAAAAAGACCGGCTAAAAGACGTCTCAAACCCATCTGGCGCATCTCAGCTCGTGCCTTAGTGTTTGTTCAGAAATAAACACATAGTCAACTATTTCCCATGATCTCTACCATGGAAAAAGCATCATTTATCCATGAATTTTCATTTGGGTAGTTTCATGCCTGCCTGCCGCAGGCAGGGATTTTCAATTAAAAACGGATTCCAAATCCTTAGCCATTGTTGTTGACTAATAGCAGGGTGAGAAGAATTCTACTCCCAGAGGGAATAATGAAAATGATAAATTAAAGTTTTGTTCAATTTTCAGGTAATCCTTCCCATGTAGGACCTTCGTCTATGATTTCCTTTTGATATTTGATGATCTCCATTTTCAAATTGCTGAACTTTTCAGAGTTATCAGGATATAAATCAATTTTTTGGGCAGGATCATCTTTTAAATTATAGACCTGAAATTCTTCAAGCCTGGCGTTTTTAAAATATACCTGATCCCCGGAATCAAATGGATGAGAAGTCAATTTGTATTGCTCTTTTGGATTACCCATAATCACATAATCTCCTTTTCTTAATGCAGAAATCGGATATCTTTTATAAAAATACCAATAAAGTGGCCTGTCTCTTTTGAAGGGTTCTTCAAAGAGTACGGGAAGAATATTTGTGCCGTCAATAGTTCTATCTTCAGGCATTGTTGACCCTGTTATTTGAGCGATTGTTGGAAGCATATCTACAAAGCTTGCAGGAGTAGTTGATATGACGCCTTCCTTGATCTTATGGGGCCATTTTATGATTCCCGGCACTCTGATTCCTCCTTCAAACAAAAATGATTTCTTGCCGCGAAAAATTCCGGTAGAAGCTTGTCTATAAGGCCCATTGTCAGATGCAAATAAAACAAATGTGTTTTCACTCAATCCTTTTTCATCCAGGTATTGAAGCAATCTCCCAATAGCCATATCCATGTTTGCGACATTGGCAAGGTATTCAGCATCTTTCCCATACTGCACATATTCTTTAATCAATTCCGGAGGAGATGCAATTTTTGCATGTGGTTCATTAAACCAGACATTGAGAAAAAATGGATTACTTTTTTTATGAAAATCATCTAGCCATGTAATAGCTTCATCAACTACCAACTGACATGAATAACCTTCCAACGGCCCGACTTTTTCTCCATTCCTTTCAAAATTTACCGGATTCAAATGGGAAGGTACGGCGTTGTTATCCACAGCAAACCAATAATCAAATCCCTGCTCGTCTGGTTTTGGCCCTTTCATTCCGTCCCTTGTCCAGGCGCTAAGATGCCATTTCCCGACATGACAAGTTTCATACCCCACCTCTTTCAACATTTCTGCAATGGTTATTTCACCCTTTGGAAGATGCATTGGAGAATTGGGAGCCAAATAATCATAAACTCCGACCCTTGATGGAGTTCTGCCGGTAAGCAATCCTGTTCTGGCAGGGGAGCAATTTGGAGCGGCAGAATAAAAATCGGTAAAGCGCATTCCTTCATTTGCCAGTCTGTTGATATTTGGAGTTTTAATCGGGCCGCCGTAGCATTCTGCATCGATATAACCCATGTCATCTGCCATAAGGATCACTATATTTGGTCTAATTTCATCCTTTTTTTGACACGCCTGAACCAGTAGAATAATTAGTAATAGAAATCCGGATAAATTGTACATTAGAGCGGTTTATTATTTAAAAAATAATTGAATTTCAGTGTCCGACATAAAATAAGAACCCAGCAATATTAACATTTTAGGTTAAGGGTACCTCTAAATTGATTCCAATCATGGATGGGCGGCAACCCATACCTCTCCGTCTTCAAATAGTTCCTTTTTCCAGATTGGTACTGTTTTTTTTAAGTTGTCTATAATGTATCTGCATGCCTTGAAAGCTGCATCTCTGTGTGCTGCCGATACAGCAATTACGACAGCCAGATCACCAATTTGTTTTTTCCCCAGTGCATGAAGAATAGCTGTTTTATGAATCGGCCATCTCTTTCCGGCCTCTTCTACAATTTTTTTAATCTCTGAAATAGCCATTTTTTCATAGGCCTCGAATTCCAATCCAATCACATTTTTGCCCCTGGTAGTATCTCTAACAGTTCCAATAAACACATC
>DAOVVI010000070.1 GCA_030637245.1 Cyclobacteriaceae bacterium | reverse complement strand
GGACATCTACATTGATCTTGGCAATGCCTATCTCGATGACGGGGATTATGAAAAAAGCAGAGAGCTCTCTAACGGAGGAGCTAAGGTATTTCCAGATAATGATGTTCTGCTTTACAACCTGGGATTGGCAAATAGAAGGTGTGGTGATTTGCAGGAAGCTCTCTCATATTTCCAGCAATCCGCCGGTATCAACCCTTTTTATAGTAATAATCACATTATGCTGGGATACCTCTCTATGCTGCAGGGGCATACCACCAAGGCCATGCTCAGTTATCTGACCTACATGGCCATCAATCCCGATAACAATGGTACGCTTGTATTTCTGGAAAACCTTGCCGCTGAAGCTGTTAGGAGCGAAGGTTCCGTTGAACCGTTTTCTGACAACAGTGAATTTAAGCATTATGATGAGCTCATCCGTTCCAAAGCAGCCCTGGACGAGCGCTTTAAATACGAAGTAGATTTCAATGCAAACATTGTGAAGCAGGCGGAATTGCTGTTTTCAAAATTGAAGTTTGATCCAAACAGCGATGATTTCTGGATGCAGTTTTATGTGCCATTTTTCACCAGGCTGGTTCAGAAAGATCTACAATCTGCCTTTATCTATTTCATACTCAAATCTTCGGATAATAAAGACGTGCTGAGCTGGATAGAAAAACACGATAAAGAAAAATCAGCGTGGTTTGAGATTGCCAATAAAGCGCTTTCTAAAAACAAGTTAAAAAATGTAACTGAAATATTAGGCGAACGCATGGCATACAACCATTGGTATTTTGACAATAAAGCATTGAGTGCCATTGGCAATAAGATTGATGAAAATACCAGGATAGGACCTTGGGCTTTTTTCTATCAAAACAGCCAACGTAACGCCATAGGCAAATACAATCAAAAAGGACTAAAAATTGGTGAATGGTTGTACTATCATGACAATGGCCGCCTGAGTAGAAAAGAGAAATATGATGATAATGGAATCATCCTGGAACCAGCCATTTACTATCATGATAATGGGGCACTTTCCATTGTTGCCAATTACAATAAAAACGAGGAGCTCGACGGGTCACTGGAATATTATTTTGCCTGTGGGCAGGCTCGTGAAATTGTGCCCTTTGTGGCAGGAACTAAAAGCGGAAAGGGACATCATTATTATGAAACAGGACAGGTGAAGATTGATTACTCAATGAAGGATGGGAAATTGGATGGGGATTATATTCATTACTTTAAAAATGGGGTGATAGATAGGAAATATGCTTACACAGATGGCTTGACAAATGGGCCATACCAATCCTATTATATCGATGGCCAGCTGGAGGAGGAAGGGCATTATATTGATGATCAGCTTTCTGGAGACTGGAAAGGATATCATTCTGATGGTAAGTTAAGATATAAGGGATCTCTGGAAAATGACAACAGGTCCGGCATATGGGAATTCTACCATGCTAATGGAAATATCAAGGAGGTGATCACTTACAATGAAAATGGAGAAAAGCATGGGGAAAATAAAAATTATACTGAGGCAGGCATCCTGCATAGTCGTATTGTATATGACAAGGAAAAGATAATTGGTCTTACGTATTTTGATCCGAAAGGGGCTATCCTTTATGAAGCCCTGGACAATGAAGGCAATATGACCTACGAGACCAATTACGCCACCGGTGAGTTACTGGCGAAAGGAACGTTGAAAAATGGTAAGTTATCAGGTCCTTTAACTACCTACTTTAAAAATGGCCATGTGCGTCAACAGGCCAATATGGTTGATGACTATTACACCGGCCTGTTTGAGGAATACTATTCTACCGGAGAATTGTATATCAAATGTCATTATGATGAAGGAATGAAAAACGGTCGCTACTTACAGTTTTATAAGAATGGGCAAATCAATCATGACGGGTGGTTTGTTAATGATGAAATGGAACAGTGGTGGCAAACGTATTACCCGGATGGCACACTTGATGAGGAAAACTACTATGTGTCCGGTAAAATCAATGGCTGGAATACGTATTACGCCCCGGGCAATAAGCTTCATCGAGCCTACAAATATGAAATGGACTTGTTGACCGGACTGAAGCAATACGATACCCTCGGTAATATTTTCCATGAACTGGAAATAACACATGGCAATGGCATCCAGACCAGAAAAACGGTGGCTGGTGATACTATTTTCAAGGTAAACATGCTGTGCAGTCAGTTTGGATCCGATGTTTACAGTTACTACGGAAGAGGCAAAATTGAAAGTAAAAATCTCCTTGTCAATAATTTATATGAGGGCGCCTATGAGGCAAAACGGATTAATGGAAATGTTTCTGTAAAAGGTGCATATAATAACAATAAACAAGAAGGGCTATGGCAGTGGTTCCATTCCAATGGAAATATCAGCTCGGAGCAATTTTATGTAAGAGGCCAGACAGAAGGGAAATCAAAAAAATACTACATCAATGGAAAAATAGAATCGGAATGCAATTATACTGAAGATGAGCTTGATGGCCCATGCCAATACTATGATCAATTTGATCAGCATCAGCTAACCAAGATTTACGATAAAAATTTTGGACATATTGCTTACGTCGATATAAAAAGCAGGGATACCATTCAATTTATTAGCAAAGGCAAGTTTACCCTTGAATCATATTTCCCAAATGGTAATATAGCTGTCACTCAGAATTACGTTGACGGAAAATTTGATGGAGAGAATACCTGGTACAATTCGGATGGTTCAGTCACGGAAAAAATCAATTATTTGGGAGGCGACAACCATGGTCTCCGAACCAGATATTATCCCGATGGCAATGTATTCAGGGAAACTTTATATCAGTATGACAACAAAAATGGTACAGAGAAGGAGTATTATGATAACGGCCAATTATGTCGGGAAACACCGTACATAAACGGTAACATCAATGGGTATGAGATCATTTATGATCGCGACGGAAGAGTAAAAAGCAAAACATATTACTGGAATAATGATGTGTATTAGAAAGGTGACAGGCGCTTTATTAGCTAGTATATTTTCTGTCTCAGCAGTGATGAGCTCTGGTTTATCCAAACCTGAAGAAGAATTTAATAACTACTATGATAAATATCCAGATGAAGCTGCGATATATACTTTACGGAAGCAGGAGGTCAATTACACTTTGGTCAATGACTCTATTGTAACGACTATATTAGTTTATGAAGAATTGCTTCATTTAGGGGATAATACAGGGAGGTATGCAGGAGAAAAAGTGTACACCTCGTCTTTTATTGAAGTTTCGAATCTAAAAGCCTATACGCTGGTTCCTGAAAAGAGAAAATACAAAAAAATAGATGTGGTGGAGTTTAAGAAATCGTTTGACACAAATTCTGGTGTGTTTTACGATGATACCAAAGAAATTAGTTTTACCTATCCATCTGTACAAAAGGGAGTAAAAACTATACTGGAATATACCAAAACTATCAAAGACCCCAGAATGATAGGCATGTACTTCTTTGATACCTACCTGCCTGTCGATAAGGCAGTTTACACAGTAATTTATGACGATCGCCTGGATGTCAGTCCCAAATTTAATAATGTTGAAAGCCTGAAAATCAACGAAGAAAAAAGCAAAGTTTCAGACAATCAATCAAGCCTTACCTACACTGCAAGACACATAGATAAAATCAAATTCGAAAGAAGTTGCCCTTCCTATAACTATATGGCTGCTTCGGTCTATTGTCCCATCACGCAATTTAATGATAGTGATGGTGAGACCAGGCATTTGATATCCACACCGGAAGTGCTGCATAGCTGGTATCGCACTTTTATTCAAGACATCCAAAATCATGATCCTGAAATAAAAAGTTTGGTAAGTACCATTGTTGATTCGGATGATTCAGACCTGGAAAAAGTAAAAAAAATATATGCCTGGGTACAAGGCAACATTAAGTATATCGCCTTTGAAGATGGCATGAGAGGTCTTATCCCCCATCCTGGCAATTATGTAATTGAAAAAAGATATGGCGATTGTAAAGACATGGCGAGTGCAATTGTAAGTATGCTCAGGGAAGCCGGTGTTGAAGCGCACTTTACATGGGTAGGTACGCGTGATATTCCGTATCAATATTCAGATGTACCTTCACCCATTACAGACAACCATATGATCGCTTCTGTAATGTTGGAAGGCAAAACATATTTCCTTGATGCCACCGGGCAATATTTGCCTTTAGGACTGCCCTCCAGCATGATACAAGGTAAAGAATGCCTGGTTTCTCTGAATGAGGCTGAGTTCCTGGTCGAAAAAGTGCCTGTAATCCCTAAAGAAGAAAATGTGATGTCAGACAGCATTGCCATCACCATTGACAATGGAACGGTGTACGGCAAAGGTACCGTGGATCTGAAAGGTTATGCTAAATTCTTTAATACATTCAAACTCAATAAAGCCAATCAAAAAAGTGTGGAAGACTACCTGCAAAGATTATTAACCAAGGGGAGCAATAAATTTCATCTGGAGGATTATGAGATTGCCTGTCTGTCTGACCTATACGCACCTATAACTATTGATTATAATTTCACGATACCGGACTACTACCGTAAAATTGGCGATAACATTTATATCAGCCTGGTACTTGACAGAACAATGACTGATGCGCTTTTAGAAAACAGAAGTGTGCCCATTGAAAATGATTATAAATATATAAATCGAAGTATCATTAAACTTAAGATTCCTGAGGGCTATCAGTTAAAAAATTTACCTGATGACCTGGAAGGCACTAATGATAATTTTGGTTTTAAAATACAATATGACCGTACCGGTTCAGAAGTGGTGGTATCCAGGGAGTTTTACGTTGATTACCTGGTAATGGAACCTGATAGTTTTGAATCATGGAATAGTACTATAAGCGAATATGCCAAGGCGTGCAGAAAGGCTTTGATACTAAGTAAAAAATAAAGGAATATGTATAAATTAATTAGAAACACTGTTTTCACACTTTTTGCGGCGCTCGTTTGTTATAATCAGGTTTATGCGCAGGAATTTGAACCCTACCAATGGAAGGAGCATCGCTCATTGACGGTGCTCAATGAAGTGGAAAAGGAATACGGACTGTATTACTTAAAAATCTTTGTTAAATATCAGTATGTGTATGATCCTGCAGATAATGCCTTTGTTTGCTATGTTACGAATCATTATATCATCCGCACAAACAACGACGAGGCTTTGAGTAAAAGCAATAGGGTGTATATTCCTATGAAAAATGCAGTGGACCTCATAGAAGTAAAAGCAAGGGCAATCACCAGGGATAATGATGTGATCAATTTTGATAAGGTGAATCTGAAAGAACTGGAAAGTGATGAAGCGGGATATAGAATACTGGCTATTGAAGGAGCTGAAGTTGGCGGCGAAATTGAATATTATTATACCAGGAAATTAAATGCCTCTAATTTCATTACGCGGACCTTTCAATTTGACTTTCCCGTAAGATCTTACGATTTTTCATTGAAATGTCCCGAAAACATTGAATACGAATTTAAGGTGTACAATTGGGAAGGTGTGATAACCCAAACCGATACTACAGAAGATTTCAACCAATATGAATTTAACACCACTAATATTCCTGCAATGTACAGCGAAGATTTTGCTGCTGTTGAGGAGGGTAAATCAAGATTGGAATTCAAATTAACTTATAACACAAAAAGAGATAATTCAAGGTTGTTCACCTGGGGTGATGCCGGCAAGCGTATTTATGACAACATCTACACTTTAAGCAAGGAAGAACAGAAAGCCGTTAAAAAATTAATTAAGGATATTGAGATTGAAGGTGTTCCTATAGTTGATCTTAAAAAGGCAGAGCACTACATTAAAACCAACTATTTTATTGAGGAGCAGTCCGGTGATGTGGGTGAGCAAATCGATCAGATACTAAAAAACAAATATGCTACTTCAAGAGGTTTTACAAGGATATATGCAGCCATACTTAACGAACTGAACATCGACCACGAAATCGTTCTCACATCAAACCGTTTTGAAAAAGCATTTGACCCTGATTTTGATTCATGGAATTATCTTGGAGAATACTTTATTTACATTAATGAAACGAAGCAATTTCTGTCACCAAAAAATACACCTTTTAGATTAGGAACGATTCCTTATGGTTATTATGGGACAGATGGTTTGTTCGTTCGCATGGAACCTGTCCAGGATTTTGAATATCCGGTTGCGCATATTTCTTATATCCCGGAATCACCCTATCAGGATAATTTTGATAACATGGAGATCAAGGTTTCCTTTTCTGATGACATGGAGCAAAACACTATCAACCTCATAAGAAGCTTTAAGGGTTACGGAGCAGATTATTATAAAGCAGGCCTTATTGAACTTAAAGCTGAAGAGAAAAAAGAAATGCTTGACGATATCATTAAATACCTCGCATTGGATGCAGAGATAGAGCAAATAGATGTGGTCGAAGGAAATACTGCATATAATAACTGGGATAAACCCATGGTGGTAAAAGGCTCCTTTACTTCAAACAGCTATATTGAATTAGCGGGTGATGTTATTCTCTTTAAGGCCGGGGAATTGATAGGACCACAATCTGAATTGTACCAGGAAAAGGAACGCAAATTGCCGGTAGTCAATAGTTATAACAGAGGGTATTCAAGAAAAATTAATGTGCAAATCCCAAAAGGATATAACATTCAAAATCCAGATGATCTTATAATGAAAGAGCAGGTATTTGACGATAACGAAAAATTGATTTATAATTTTGTTTCCAATTATGTGCTCAATGGACAAACCCTTGAAATAGCAATAGAAGAGTATTATGATGAATTGAACTATCCTGTTGAAAAGTTTGAGGCATTCAGAAAAGTGATCAATTCAGCAGCTGACTTTAATAAGATTGTACTGGTACTCGCTCAATAAATTGATAGATCTTTGAGAGGCGTGGCAATTGCGCATTTCAAAAAAGGTTAAAAGACAAGGCATATTGGAAAAGCTTTACGTAGGCTATTTATACCCAGCTTTTTATTGATGTTATTATGGGGCTGCTCTACCTTGTAGTGGCTGATAAAAAGTCTTTCAGAAATTTGTGGTTTGTTGAAATTATAAGCTAATAAAATTCCAATCTCCACCTCCTTTTAGTGGGCATTTGAAAACGATTATTATTGGAATACCTGAATTTATCCTGTTTTTAAATGATCATAATGGCAACATACCAACTCATTCTCTTCTGCATGGCTTCTCTGAAATCGAATCATCAAAAACTAAAATTCCTTCCTGAAAAGATACTTCCCGTACTATCCCTTGACCAATTTCCACAATTGCTCACCGGCGTAGTCCTCTGAGGGTAAGAATCTAGTGATTTTGTCATGGCTAATCGAATCGGATAACCATTCTGATAAGCCGGATACTTTTTATTTACAGATATTGATGAACGCCTGGCAATCCATTTCCCACTTTTGCTTGTCAAAATCTACACCAATAATCCAGGAAGTATTGTCCGGAAGCAAATGGTGATTAACAGAATAACTTTACATTTACATT
>DAOVVI010000191.1 GCA_030637245.1 Cyclobacteriaceae bacterium | reverse complement strand
TACGTCATCGTGAGGAACGAAGCGATCTCTAATTTGGAGCCCTCACAGGCCAAAATTAATGTATGGTTTAATGATCTGTGGAGCCACAGACCACGGAGTAATCATTTTGGTTAAGGAACTGTAAAGAAATATGTTTGATTTGTTTATCTTCACCGCTTAAAATAATTTCAATTAACAGTGAGCAATTTTTCACATAGTACTTTCAGTATTTTACAATACGTATTAATTTCTTTCCTCATTTTTTCTTGCGGTCCAAGGAAATTTGAAAAACCAAACATCATACTCATAATGGCAGATGATCTTGGCTATTCAGACATTGGATGTTTTGGGAATGAGGAAATTCAGACTCCTTCTCTGGATAAAATGGCTTCTGAAGGATTGAAATTTACAGATTTTCATTCAAATGGCGCTGTTTGTTCTCCAACAAGAGCGGCGCTCCTGACCGGCAGATACCAACAAAGAAGTGGCATAGAAGGGGTAATTTACGCGAAGGGTGAAACAAGGCAAACAGGACTTGATATCGAGGAAATGACCATAGCTGATTATATGAAAAATTCCGGATATGTTACAGGAATCGTTGGAAAATGGCATTTGGGTTATCGTATAGATTTCAATCCCATTTACCAGGGATTTGATTACTTCCGGGGATATGTGAGTGGTAATGTGGACTATCATTCACATGTGGATGGCGCAGGTATTCCTGACTGGTGGCATGATCTCGAAAAGATTGAAGAAAAAGGATATGTCACTGACTTGATTACAGATTATTCATTGGAATTTATTGAGAAAAATAAAGATAATCCATTTTTTCTGTATATAGCCCATGAAGTCCCTCACTATCCTTTTCAGGGAAGAAATGATAAGGCAGATCGAATTCCCGGACGTAAATTTCCTGCACATGGAAGTAGAAAAGATAAAGCGGGAGCCTATAAAGAAATGATAGAAGTGATGGATGAAGGCATTGGAAGGATATTAAATCGTCTGGATATGTTATCCTTGATTAATAACACCCTGGTTATATTTTGTTCAGACAATGGTGGCTTGGGAGAGGTTGCAAATAATGGGATTTTAAAAGGGAGTAAGGGATCACTCTGGGAAGGTGGTCAACGTGTGCCCGCCATTGCCTATTGGCCTAAATCTATTGAGCAGGGCACAACTACGGATGAGGTTGTTATGAGCATGGATTTCTTCCCTACTTTTGTAAATTTATCAAAGGCAAAGACAAAACAAGATTTCAAGTTTGATGGAGTGGATATCACCCGTCTTTTAATTGAAGACAAGTCATTGCCGGATCGTACACTATTTTGGAAATACAGAAATCAAAAGGTGGCAAGAAATGGCAGATGGAAGCTTTTAATAGATAAGGATACCACTCATTTGTATAATCTTGATGCAGACGTTTCGGAACAACTTGATATAGCTGATTCGGAAAATAGTATTGTATCACAACTGAAATTAGAACTTGAGGAGTGGGAGAAGGATGTCACAAAGGGGATAAAGCTTAAAACCAAATAAACTAAAAAGGATAAAATCAAAAAAAAATTACTGTTGTCCGGGAAATTCCTCCCTGAACAAGCCTGCCTTAACGGTAGGCAGGGGAGCTAGAGAATTGGCCCTGATTGTCAATACCCGTCTGCCGACGAGGTAGGCCTTATCCCTAACCTGGACAAGCCAGAACGAAAAATGATATTTATATGAATAACGAATATCGAACAAGCCTGCCTGTCCGCCCGCCTGCCGGAGAGGCAGGGTAGGCAGGGAATAATGAATTTAGAAGTATCCATCTTAAATCTAAAATCGTTAATCGGTGTTCGATATTCAAAATTATAACAATATGGATGTATTCTGATTAACCATCAATTGTGTAATACGGTAAAATATTCTGCCAAAAAATACAAGAATATCAGAATTTAGTTACTAATTGGAGAATATTCATGAATTATTGGTTAACATCTTTCCCATACTTTTTTTCCAACTCAAAAAGCTCATCTCTCAATCTTGCCGCTTCCATAAAGTCGAGGTCTCTGGCAGCTTGTTCCATTTTTTTTCTTGTTTGGTCTATCAAATGCTTAAGCTGGTTTTTATCCAGGTATTGCATTAGCGGATCTGCTGCTATCGTCGGTATATCTTGTTCCACATAGTATTTTTTCCCGGTTTTTTTAGAATCGGCAACTTTAGTTTGTCCCAATATGGCTTCCTTGGATTTTAAGACTGTTTTTGGCTCTATTCCATGCGCTTTGTTGTAGTCCATCTGAATTCGTCGTCTCCGGTTTGTTTCGTCAATAGCTGTTTGCATTGATTCGGTAATTTTATCAGCATACATTACAACTTTTCCATTTACGTTTCTTGCCGCCCGGCCAATTGTCTGTACAAGAGAACGTTGATTTCTTAGAAAACCTTCTTTGTCGGCATCTAAGATCGCAACCAAAGAAACTTCCGGGAGGTCAAGTCCTTCTCTTAATAAATTGACTCCAACCAATACATCGAACAGTCCCAATCTTAGTTCTCTGAGTATTTCCACCCGGTCAAGTGTTTTTACTTCCGAATGGATGTATCGACATTTCACACCGGCCCGTTCCATATATTTTGTCAATTCTTCCGCCATTCTTTTGGTAAGCGTTGTGACCAAAATCCGATCTTCCATTGTTACCCGTTCATCTATTTCTTCCAGTAAGTCATCAATCTGATTCAGGCTTGGCCGCACAACAATAATCGGATCCAGTAAACCGGTGGGTCGTATTATTTGCTCTACTACCACTCCTTCCGACTTTCTCAATTCATAATCACTGGGAGTGGCGCTTACAAATATCACCTGGTTCAAAATCTCCTCAAATTCATTAAATGTCAACGGGCGATTATCCAATGCGCTTGGTAATCGAAACCCATAATCAACCAGGTTCATTTTTCGTGAACGATCACCTCCCCACATGGCATGGATTTGTGGAACTGTCACGTGGCTTTCGTCGATAATCATTAAAAAGTCATCAGGGAAATAGTCCAACAAACAGAATGGTCTGTTGCCGGCTTGTCTTCTATCGAAATAACGTGAATAATTTTCTACGCCTGGGCAATAACCCAATTCCCGGATCATTTCCAAATCAAATTCAGTACGCTCTTTTATTCTCTTTGCTTCCAGGAATCGTCGCTCTTCTTCGAAATAACTTATCTGATGAACTAAATCATCCTGAATTTCATTGACGGCCACATCAATCACATCTTTTCCGGTCACAAACAAATTGGCAGGGTATATGGTAATTAGTTTTTCTTCGGATATTTTATTGCCTGTAGCCGGATTTATAATCTGTAAAGATTCAATCTCATCACCCCAAAATATAATTCGAAATGCGAAATCGGCATAAGCCGGAAATAGATCCACGGTGTCTCCTTTAACTCTGAAATTTCCTCTCTTAAACTCAACCTCAGTCCTCGAATAAAGAATATCCACAAAATTAAAGAGTAATTTATTTCGGGAAATGACGTCTCCTTGTTGGATATGCAATACATTTTTTCCGAATTCTTCAGGATTTCCAATACCGTAAATACAGGAAACTGAGGCAACGACTATCACGTCCCTACGTCCTGAAAGGAGTGAGGAGGTAGCGCTTAGCCTCATTTTTTCAATTTCTTCGTTGATGGAAAGGTCCTTTTCAATATAGATATTTGAACTTGGGATATAGGCTTCCGGTTGGTAATAATCGTAATATGAAATGAAATACTCAACTGCATTTTCCGGGAAAAATTGCTTAAATTCCCCATATAACTGAGCGGCAAGAGTTTTGTTATGACTTAAAATTAGCGTTGGTTGGTCCACTTCGTGGATCACATTGGCTATAGTAAACGTTTTACCTGAGCCGGTTACACCGAGAAGGGTCTGCGCCGTTTCGCCACTTTTAATTCCTTCAGTGAGCTGCTGAATTGCCTGGGGTTGATCTCCGGTAGGCTCGTATTCACTTGTAAGTTGGAAATTCATAAATCAAAATTAAACGTTAAAAATAGTTCTTTTGATTAGTTTTTGCCCTGATGATTCTTTATATTTTACCCTGTAATGATTGGAAATCTTATAATTTTTTAAACTTGTTTTTTTTAACTTAATCAACATTTAACCGCAAACATATGTCTGAAAATATTGTACTGGTTCAAGCTCTTGCTGAGCTTGCTTACTCTATTGCCCTGGCAGATGGAGAACTTGAAGACAAGGAAAAGGATGCATTTAACGAAATCATTGAAGCAGAAATGGGTAAAAGTGCATGGTCGGCAAAGAACAGATTTGCGATCCTTGAAGAGCGGATTTCTCCAAATATCGAGCAATCTTACAAAGCTGCCATGTTCGCGATTAAGACGAACAAAAAAGAGTTTGACGATGATTTAAAGCGGAAATATATAAATGTAATTGAGCGCATTGCTGATTCGGTAGAGGGACTTAGAAATAAGGAAAGAAAATTGATTAGTCGATTTAAAAAAGACATTGAGCTAATCTAACTCTTCCAAATTTCCCAAGATTTTTCTGCCTGGAGTTCCAGCATTTCGAGGCCATTTTTTATGTGAGCGCCATATTTTTTCCCCTCTGATAAGAATCTGGTTTCTGCTGGATTGTAAATTAAGTCAAATAAATAAAATTTTTCATCCAATATATTATACTCAATTTCAGGGCTGGAATCTATATTTGGGGCCATACCCAAAGGAGTAGTATTTATTATTAATTTATGTTCTTTAAGTAGTTTAGGATGAGCTTTTAATTCTGTATAAGAAAAATCTCCTTTGGCAGAATCTCTGGATATTTTCAGGAAAGGAATGGATAAATCATTTAATACCGCAATTACTGCTTTTGCCGCGCCACCAATGCCAAGTATTAATGCCTTGAAATTTTCTGAAGCCGGAAGCCAGTTTTCCAGCGAGGTCCTGAAACCATAATAATCAGAGTTAAAACCCGTCTTTTCCCCATTCCTGTCTATTTTCACCACATTTACAGCCCCAACTTTTTTAGCGCTATGGTCAAAATCATCCATATATTTCATGATGTCGTGCTTATATGGTATGGTCACATTAAAGCCCTGCAGATTTTTCAATTGAAATACATCTTCAATTTGATAAATGCTACTTATTTCAAAAAGCTCATATTCGGAATTGACGATGTTTTCTTTTTGGAATTTATTGCTAAAGTATTTTTTTGAAAAGGAATGACTTAGAGG
>DAOVVI010000039.1 GCA_030637245.1 Cyclobacteriaceae bacterium | reverse complement strand
TGCCGCCACCGGTGATGCGATTCTTTCGGGCCGTTCTTTTTTTACTCTTTCAGTTTTTTCCGGTCTTTCCTTTCTTTGAGGATAGTTGAGTTTATGGATGGAATTTGATTTACAAACCGGAGCGCATTTACGGATGTCTTTACAATTTTTGGTAAATGCTTTTGCTAGGCAAGTGATTATTGTTAGTGCATCGTATTTACACTCTGCCTCGCACTTACTGCAACCGGTACATGCAACTTCGCAGGCTTTTTTTGCAGCTCCGCCTTTATCTTGATTGATGCAGGATACAAAGGTTCTCCTGTTTCTGCGTCCCATCGGCCGGAGTTCCATGATATCCCTTGGGCAGGCAGTGACGCAGGCATTGCAGGCAGTACACTTATCCTGGATTACAACAGGAAGTCCTGTTTTTTCATCCATATACATGGCTTCAAAATCGCAGGCGTCCACACACTCGCCAAATCCAAGACAACCATATTGACAGTCAGTATCGCCACCATATAAGCCATGAGCTACAGTACAGTTTGGTGTGCCATCATAGACATTTGCTTTTTTTCGGTATTCGAAAGAACCCGAACAGAGCACAACTGCAATATAAGGATCGCGCTCTTCTACCTCCATGCCCAATAGGTCAGCCACATCTTGCATGGTATCGTTACCTCCGACAGGACAATGAAGATCTGATAGGTCATCAGCTTTTACACAAGCTTCTGCAAATGCGCGACATCCGGGATGGCCGCACCCCCCACAATTTGTGCTCGGTAAAGCTTCTTCAACTTCATCAATTTTTGGATCTTCGTAAACCTTGAACTTGCTGGCTATAAAATACAAAATCGCTGCTGCCAGAAAGCCCAGAATGGTAATTGATCCGATAGTAAAAAGAATCGTCTGACTCATAACTTATTTCAATCTTTTAGAATTCTAAAAGTAAATGTGCTCTTTAGCTTTTTTCTAAACAGGGTTAAAAAAAGATAATAAACTCCAATGGAAATTAGAGAAGTTAATCCTGCTACCACCTCATCATTAGTTATTGACAATGAGATTATTAATACCAACATCAATAAGACAAAAGGCGCTAAATATCCAATGACTAATGCCAGTGGCCCGAGCGACTTTTCAAATGCCACTTTTACCGTATCTCCTTTGCTGAATCTCCCTCCTGAATTGATGACGTCAATTACTTTGTTGTCAACATCTGAAACTGAACAGGTACCTTTCGTATGACAGGTCGAGCATGCTGATACATTGAGTAAACTTACTTTGATTGATCGTGGCGTAATTTCTTTAATTACCCCCAAATGCTCAATAGAATTACTTAATGTCTCTGTACTCATTTCCCTCTACCTCAATAAGGTGCAAATGTAGATAGACTGTTTATTAATAAAATTGACAATTGTCAGTTTTCAAAAAATAAACTAATTAATTCTCATAAAAAAGCAGAGAATTACAAAAAATAGATATATCAAAAAAATAAAAAGCTGTTTGTATTCATTACAATTTACAAACAGCTCTACTATTTCATTTGGAATTAAAGACCTAATTCACCTTTAATTTGTGCAACCCAGGCAGCAATACGATCATCCGTTTTGTCCGACTCGTTGTCTTCGTCAATTACCAGGCCAAGGAATTTCCCGTCAACTATACCTTTAGACTCATCAAATTCATAATCGTCAGTTGGCCATGCTCCAAAAAATTCTGCTCCGGAATCAACAATTTTTTCATGAATCATTCCGATAGCATCAACGAATGTATCAGGATATCCGTCAGCATCTCCAAGTCCGATATAACTTACCTTCTTACCACTAAAATCAACATCATCAAGCACATCGATGAAGGTCTCCCAATCTTCCTGTAATTCACCAATTTCCCACGTAGAAGCACCAAATATAATCGTATCATATTCAGCTAAATCGTCTGCAGTTGCAGAATCAACATTGTGAACATCGGCATCACCTAAAGCCTCTTTTACCTTGTCAGCTACATCTTCGGTATTTCCCTCAGTTGAGCCATAAAAAATTCCTATTTTTCCCATTGTATTTTATTAGTATTAATGATCATAAATTAAATCGCAGTCGCAAATATATGCTTTTTCTTACCAAAACGGCGCAATTTAGCACCAATAATTTTCATGAAATGTGATTGTGAGCACAAAACTCTAAATGACTTTCTTTTTCATCTGGCAAGCAACTCCCTTGCATTTTCCATTGCTGCTTCAGAGGGATGATCGCCTCCAATCATTTTGGCAATTTCTTCTTCGCGCTCCTGATGCTGTAATTTTTTAATTTTGGAAATTGATCTTCCGTTTTCATTTTCTTTAAACACAAAATAGTGCTCATCCCCGCTTGCGGCAATCTGGGGTAAATGCGTTATGGCAACTACCTGGTGACGTGATGCCATTTCCTTCATCATGGACACCAACTTCATGGCAATTTCACCTGAAACTCCGGTATCAATTTCGTCAAATATTATAGTTGGCAGAGATGTTTTTCCGGCAAGCATGTATTTGATTGAGAACATCAATCTTGAAAATTCTCCTCCTGAGGCTACATTTTTCAATTCACTGGGAGTTACACCCGCATTGGCGCTAAACAAAATCGTGATTTTATCCATACCATTTTCTGATGGAACTATAATCTCATGGTGCGCATCAATGCTTGCAAAAGGCATAGCCAGCTCCTTTAATAAAGATTCAAGTTCTCTTTTAAAATTTTCAAGGACTGCAACCCTTGATTCTGTCAGATTTTTCCCAATTAACCTAAGTTCACTTTCCAGCTGATCCAATCGTTCTTTTGCATTGGATAACTCATCATCCATATTCAAGACTTTATTGACTTTTTTTCGCAAATTTTCTCGAATCTCAATCAATTCACTTACAGTGTTTACGTGGTGTTTTTGAAACAATTGGAATAGTAATCCCAACCTTTCCTGAACTTCTTCCTGCCTGTCTTTATCAAAGTCAACTTTATGACTTTCGTTTTCTATTTCTTCGGCGAGGTCCTTTAATTCGAGTAAACAGCTTTCCAACCTCGATTTTAATGGTTCAAAATGTTCGGCAAAAGCGGTGATCTGATCTATATTTTTAAAAGCCTGCTGCAAGCCGGCGTTGACTGAAAATTCTGAATTTTCCATCAATTCCTGGCATTCAAACAGTTTGCTTTTTATTTCTTCAGCATGCTCAATGATCCGGAGTTCCTCTTCTAAAGTTTCCTGCTCGCCATCACTTAATGCCGACTTTTCCAACTCTTCCAGTAAAAAATGATTGTAATCTGATTCTTTATTTAGTTCTTCAGCCTGTTGTTTTAGAATATTGAATTCGGATTCATGTTTTTTAAAATTTTTATAGATGATCCTATATTTATCAAACAAATTCGTGTTTTGCGCATATCCATCAATCATTCTCAATTGATAACTTGTGTGGCCAAGTAAATAAGTATCTCGTTGTGAATGTACATCAACCAGGAAATTACCAATAGTTTTCATAACGTCCAGGGTCACCGGTGTGTCATTGATGAATGCCCTGGATTTTCCGGTGGAACTGATTTCTCTTCGAATTATTGTTTCATCCTGATAGTCTAATTCCAGGCTATCAAAGAGATCAATCATGTTTAGCTTTGAAATTTCAAAAGATCCTTCAATGACGCATTTTTGGTTTTCTTCAAACAAAACCCTGGTATCGGCTCTGTTGCCAAGTAAAAGACCCAATGCACCAAGCATAATTGATTTCCCAGCGCCTGTTTCACCTGTAACAGTATTGAAATGTGGCGAGGGATCCATTTTTAAATGCTGGATTAATGCATAATTTTTTATGAGCAGACTTTTAATCATAAATAGGTCTTTTCTGGAAATATCGAATTTCGGAATTCGTATAATTTGATATAAAAGTAAAAGGAAGAATTAATTTCCAATAATGCTTCTATACTTTTCTGTGTTGCTCGGATCTAAATTTACAAGGATATTATAGGCTTCTCTTTTAGTTGCCGGATTGCCTGTTTCGAAAATTTTTGCCAATTCATTTTTCTTGGCGTCAAAAAAAGAGATTTTGAGAATACTATTAGGGATATTGCGATTGGCTGCCTCAATATCTTTGAGTACGCTGACAATTAAAACTCTGGATTCATCCTGTTTAGTTTCAAATTGATCCATTGCCAGCCGGTGGTACGTATAAAGTCCTTTTCTGATCAGCCTTAAATCCTGGTTTGTAAGGTTCTCGCTTAGCCAATACCTGTTTCTGTTACTTTGAAACGCCTGCCAGCCGGGTCGATCAGATTGCTGGGCTAAGTTGACAATATCCAATGCTTTTTTGAATTGTTCCTCACCGCCAAACTCTTCAAAAGTATCGTTGTCCAGTCCGATAATGATATATGCATAAAAAGCCAACATGGAAGTCAGGTTGCTGGTGAATACATTATCTCCAAAATCTAATGGGGTTGACTCCACGTATTCAATTTGCCAGTCCCGGTCTGCGAAATTAAAAATGAGAGAAGAATAACTCGTATTATATACCGGTCTTGAGGATTGAATCTGAACTGTTGCATTATAAAAGCCTATTGCCGGCATGCTTTCGATGGTAATGGCCATATTACAGTCGATCCGCTCATCAGGCAGATAATTGTCATTAGTCCATTTTCTATCATTCATAAACCGGGCAAACGCCTGCTCCATATCCCGGAATACTTGTCGGTCTGAGGTTTGTGCACGTTCGTCATTGACAACTACCTGGCAATTGAGCTCCTGACCAATTATTTGATGAGTTGAAATTAGTATAAAGAGAAATCCAATTAAAAATCTATACATTGGTTCTGTCAATTATTTCATTAACGATATCCCTGGCAACTTCTTTTTTGGATTTTAAATCAAACTTCTTCAATGCGCCTTCATTATCAATAATTGTGATCTTATTCGTGTCATGGCCAAATCCGGCTCCTTTATCTTTCAACGAATTCAATACAATCAAATCAAAGTTTTTCTTTGTGATTTTTTCTTTTGCATTAGCCAATTCATTTTCAGTTTCCAGGGCAAAGCCAACTATAAATTGTCCACCCTTTTTTTCTTTGCCCAATGTAGCAGCTATATCCACGGTCTTTGTCATTTCAAGGGTTATGCCTGCCTGTCCGGTAGGCAGGGATTTTTCCTGCTTTTTAATCTTTTCAGGCACTTTTGCAATGGGTTTATAATCGGCAACAGCAGCGGCAAGCACTATGATATCTGTGGCATTAAAACTACGTTGGCTTTCCATGTACATTTCGTCAGCAGTGTTTACGGCATGTTTGCTGATGTTGGGATGTTGAGTGGTTTGTTGGGAAGGGCCGCTGACCAATTTTACCTTGGCGCCTTTTTCTGCCAGTTCCTCGGCGATTGCATAGCCCATTTTTCCACTGGAGTGGTTACCAATGAACCTGACAGGATCAATCGCTTCATATGTTGGCCCTGCAGTAACCAATGCATTTTTACCTTTTAATGGTTGATCGGCTTTTAAAAATTCATCAATGATCTGAACGATCTGCTCAGGTTCGGCCATCCTGCCTTCGCCAACCAATCCACTGGCCAATTCACCATGACCGGCATCAATGATTTTATTTCCAAATCCTTTAAGAGTGGCAATATTATCTGTTGTAGCTTTATGACGGTACATATCAAGATCCATTGCCGGGGCGATGAATACAGGACACCTGGCCGAAAGGTAAACAGCAGCTAATAAATTGTCACAGATTCCATGGGCAAAGTTAGCGATACTGTTGGCGGTAGCCGGAGCAATCATATACAGGTCAGCCCAAAGCCCCAGTTCTACATGACTTGTCCATTCTCCTGAGTTGGAGTTAAAAAAATCCAGGTTAACCGGATTTTTGGAAAGCGTGGAGAGCGTAAGCCGACTGATGAAATCAGTAGCAGAGGACGTCATGATTACCTTTACTTTTGCGCCCTTTTTTATTAAAGATCTTATAAGTATAGCTGATTTGTAGGCGGCTATACTTCCGGTAACTCCGACTAAAATATTTTTCCCGCGGAGCATCTTTTATACTAATAAAAATCCTGTTGTTCCTCTTCTTCAGGATACCTGTAGGTCAACTCTCCATTAAGGAATTCTTCAATTGCAACAACAGTTGATTTAGGCATTCTTTCATAATATCTTGAAATTTCAATTTGTTCTCTGTTTTCAAATATTTCTTCAAGATTATCAACAGTAGTTGCAAATTCAGCAAGTTTCGAGCTCAATTCCTCCTTTACTACAGCAGAAATTTGTCGTGCTCTTCTTGAAATAATTGCAACTGACTCGTAAAGATTAAGTGTGTCTTTTGCGAGTATATTTAAGTCTCTGGTAATTATTGATGGATCTGTAGCCATAATTATATCTATAATGTATCTTCAGTTAATTTTTCTATTTGATTTATACTATTTGAATAATAGTCTTGAATATCCTTTAAATATTTACTCCCGGGATAATTATCTATAAATTCTTCATAATTTTCTATGCAATCGTAATATCTTTCCTTTTGCTTTGAGGGGATGCTTTCTTTGGCATATTTATACGAAGCCTGGACAAGCAGAAATGATGCATCTTCTGCCAGGATAGCGTCTGGATAATCCTTGCTAAAGTTTTCCAGCGATATAAGGGCCGAATTCAATTTTCCAAGTGTGAAATATAATTTTGCGTTTTCATAAGCCTTTTTCTCCAGTTTCAGACGCAGCTCAGCCTGTATATTTATTGCTTCTCTCCGATATTCGCTTCCAGGATATCTGTTCAGAAAAGTTTGTATTGCCATGATAGATTCAATGGTACTGGATTGCTCCAGGTTATAAATAGGAGATTGCTTATATAGTGCATATCCGTACATATAGAAGGCTTCTTCTGCATAATCACTTCTATTATAGGTATCATGAAAATTTTTGAAATAGTGAGAAGCTAGCAAATACTGCTTTTGGTAGTAGTGTGCATAAGCATAATAAAATTGTACCAGTTCAGCTTCCGCACTGCCCCGTATATATGGATTGATCTGATCAAAAAGGATTATTGCTCTGTAGTAATCCTTTTTTTCATAATAATTTAAAGCAGCGTCATATTTTAGCTTCCAATCGTCACTTTTTTGGATTTTTCGAAATTCGCTGCATCCAATGTAAAGCACTAAGAGTGAAAGAATTAACGTATTTTTTACTGCATTTTTAATCATGAGGGTGCAAATATAACCGTGTAACGATTAATAAACAATTTTATTTGTTTTTAGAAAAGCGATTGTTAGCCCCTTAAAACCGGATAATTTTATTGTTGTTGAAGGTTTTTGGTTGGTTTTTTAAGCTTATCTTTAATTTTCTCCACATCTATATTTTTTTCTATCAATTTTTCCAGCTTCGTTTTTTCTTCTTCCTCCTCTTTTATCATTGATTCCACTTCTTTGCGGATGCGTTCTACTTCAGAAGGATTCATCAAGATTTCCCTTTTAGTTGGGCGTTCATCAATTCTCCATGCAAATCCGTCTAGTTTTTTATCCTCCTCTTTCAATTCGTGAGGAGGTACAAACGTACCATCCGGATTTGTATAAAACCGGATATCATTTACCTGGTTGTCTTTAAATATTATTTTCATATTTGAACAGATGATCTGGTTCATTCCAATAAGTGCTTTTGTATTTTCTACATCTGCCACAAAATAGATACTTTCACCATTTCCTGTCACATCTACATCTTTTATGTTTTTCCCATTAAAATAAGCGGTCATTTTCCGTCCTTTTATCTGGTTGAAATTTTTAGTAGAATCTTCTGAAATAATGAAGGAATTTACAGAGGTTTTCAGTCGATCTATTGTACCATCTTTCACAAGAATTCGGATGGTATCTGCTGTAATTTGGCTGCCTTCATTCCAAAGTATAGGATCGTCAAAAAATGCAATAGAGGAATCAGCAAGATAATATGCCAGAGAATCCGATTTTCCCTGCAAGTCGCTTTTAAAAATTTTCACATTATGATATGCCAAAAGCCTTTTATTCGCTTCAAGGCTGTCGCTTATAGAAACGAGCGTATCGGCTCGTAAATACAGTGTGTCTTCACGTAGTATTTTTTTGAGTAAAGGATTTCCAAATATTTTTGCCAATCCTTTGTCCTGCCAGAAGTTAGCATTATCGCCGGTAATAATCACATTATCTTCTTTTTCCAACAGATAAACATTTCCGTTTGCCGAATACGATCCCAGTTGATTGTTAAAAAACAATTCATCCCCTTTGAGAAAATAATTATCGGTATCTACTTCACCAATAAGAAATGCATAAGTATTGTTTCTTGTGTCAAATTCACAACCCTGCTCTGATTTTAGTACTTTTCCATCTTTGTGGGTGATTTTTGTTTTGCTACTTGTTCTGGCCTTTTTAGTGATCATATTATAAATAAGGTCTTCTGATTCCAGTGTATAATCCGGGGAGGTCATTCTTACCGAATCATTAAAAATCATCATTTTCCCTTCTGTATCATAATTACCTTTTTCACTTTCCAAAATATTGATACCGTCTATAATTTTACCACCATTAAAATAGATAGCAGACTTATTGATCATGTCATAATCGAGATTGTCAGTATAAAGCTCTATGGAATCGTCCACATAGACTACATTTCCTCTCAATTCGGCAATTTT
>DAOVVI010000440.1 GCA_030637245.1 Cyclobacteriaceae bacterium | reverse complement strand
CAGGACAGGTCAATTGATATTTGATTCTGAATCTTATTTAGAGTAATGGGATGGCCGATATAAGGGTGAACTTGTACCGGCCGGAAATTATTACTATCTCATTAATATCAATAAATTTGAAAAAGTGTATAAAGGAACTGTTTTTGTTTTAAGATAATCCCGAAATTATCTTATTAAATCCTCCAGATAAAGGCTATTGAAGCTGTAATTAAAATACTTAACCTGGACAAACCAAAACTAAATAAGATTGATAAGAGATTGATAAAAAGGTTTATGGAAATTAATAAATCAATCCCCTCAATTCATTCAATCTTTATTCAATCTTTCAACAACTAAACTTATCAGTCAATTTATAAATCCTTTGCCAAAAAAAACACTTATATCAGAACTTAGACCCCTAACACAATGCGCACAACTAACTCAGGATTTCTTTGCTCCTATCCATGTTAGTGGTAAAAAATTTCATAGTATGGATTATTGCAAACCGCAAACAGATGCAGGAATATATCCAGCAAGCCAAGAACGCTACCTCGTCGGTGGATGGAATATCTCCGGGGACTAAATCATAAGACTACTCAATGGATACTACTCTGCTTGCTTTACCACTCGCATCAAATGCCTTTATATGTACTTGACTACTCCCATCAACAGGTCCTTCATATTTTGTTGAATTTGCATTCGGTTCCGAACCATCTGTTGTATATCTGAGTTCAAGACCGGGGAATTCGATATTTGCCAGCAATTTGCCATTTTCGATGATGGCGCCTGGTAAAGGAACGCGATAATTGTATCCTCCGTTAAGGTAACTTAAGCGTGGCAATTCCTTTTGAGCCAGGGTATTGGCGAAAACATTCCATTGGGAATCCATGACATTTTCTCTTTTACCTTTATCATCAATGCTTTCCCAAACTCTTTCTTTTGCCCAGGCACTTTCAGCAAATCCAAATAGTTTAGGAAGCATATAATACTCAATCATTTCCCTTCCCTTTATTGTTTCGCTCCATAATTGCGCTTCAACACCAAGAATTCTTTTCCTTGCTTCAGGTTTTAATCTTTCCATACCGGCATATTCTTCTTCCATATTAATCTCTCTTCCATTGGCTGCATGAGTTGTGGTTTTGAAGATATCAAATGGCGCAAAACTCCAGGCATCTCTGGTGCGTACAAATCCCGCCCAATATAAACCTGGCTCTTTAGGATCTTTGTCATAGGCGAGATCAAAATAAAAGTTAGATACGGGACACATGATCACATCGTATCCTGCATTTGCAATTCGGTAAGTCAGGTCCTGCATGCCATTTAAATTATTCCAAACATAAGCGACCACATTATCACTAACTAAGTCCTGATTGGGATCATACCCTCCGTTTTCATTTTTCTTAAGAAAATGTTCTTCCCAGCCATGAATGATATAATTATCATCTTTCAGTGTTTCTAGTAATCGTTTAACAAAATAAGCTTGCAGATTTTTTGGGTCTTTATATTCAGGATTTGCCTTCATCAACTCGTTAGCCATTGGTGATTGGGTCCATGCCCCTTCCGGAACTTCATCTCCACCTGCATGGATTTCATCCAGTTTCAATCCGGCTTCTTCATACATCAAGGCAATCTCATCCATCACCTTTTTATAAAATCGATATGTCGATGGTCTGGCCACTGAAACCACATTGTCTTTTAGAGATTGAGCGGATAGATAAACCGATTTGTCATCAGGATCAATCAAACGATATTCATTGGCCTCATCTTCTTTTCCTTCAGCCATTAAGCGCTGATACCTTGCTTCCATGGGTTTGATCGAACTTCTGGCGTGGGCAGGAAAATTGACTTCCGGTATCACTTTAATGTGTCGCTCTGCAGCGAATTTCAATATCTCTATAAAATCTTCCCTTGTTATATATCCGCTTCCATTTGATCCTTCACCATATGCATAAGGCCCTGAGCCATAAGCAGGATGAAGAACAGGATTTTGAATGTTTGACGTATGCTCCCTTTGACCTCCGATTTCGGTAAGTTCCGGTAATCCGGGAATTTCAAGTCGCCATCCTTCGTCCTCAGTCATGTAAAATAAAAACTTGTTGAGTTTGTAGAAGGAAATCATATCAAGGTTTCTTAAGACCGTCTCCTTACTCTGGAAGTTTCTCCCGAGGTCGGTGTGCAATCCTCTGAACCCAAATCTTGGAGCATCCTGGATAGATACGTTTTCGAATTCTATTGTTTTTGAATTAGTTTGATGCGCACTCAGCGGGACGAGCGCCAGTAAACTCTGAACTCCATAGAATACTCCTGCAGCATCACTGCCAGTTATCTGAATAGCTCCATTGTTAACATCCAAATGATATGCTTCATTCTCAATATCGTTTACGGATATTTTTCCGGTTTTTAAAACAATTTGATTTGCGGCAGTTGATTTATTTGAGGTTTTAAAAGTTGATCCTGTGATGGATTGAAGCTTTTCTGCTAAATAACCGGCTTCATTTTCCAAACCAACTTCATGGGAAATCACCCAATTTTCATCAATTTGAGTTGAACCTTTTTGCTCTGTTAGTTTAACTGGTGAAGGAATGATTTTCAAAAGCTTATTGCCTGGTAATGTACTCAATCCCTTGTTATTGTGATACCTGTATTCGGCTGTTGGAATTGGTTCCTGATCCTCTTTGTTCCTATTGATTTGATCAGGTTTTGTAAAAGGTAAGATTTCACAAGCTACCTCTACAATTTGTTTTTCGGTGCCATCCTCATTGTAAAAAACGAAATAAGTTCCTAACGGCCCATCAGTTTCTTTAATGACGCCTTCCATTCCTCGATAAAGAATTTCAGTGGACTCGTTTGGCTTCAACGAAAAATCACTATTTGGCGCTAACTGATACCAATCGCCATTGATATGTTCTACGATACCTGATTGCGGCGAAGGCGGCTCGATGATGGTTCTTGCATTAATGTTGAAAAACAATTTCCAGTTATTAGTCAATTCGATATCACTCTTATTATCAAAT